>PXDE01000505.1 GCA_003566475.1 PVC group bacterium
CGGACGGATGGGGGCCGATCACTTCCTGGATCTGGGGCTGCGGACCCTGGTGTTTCTTGGCTTTCGCGGGCACCGCTACTCGGACGAGCGGGCGGACGGCTTCCTGGAGCGGGCCCGGGAGGCGGAGGCGGCGGCCCGGCACGAGGACATCCCCGGATTCAGGCCCGAGGTGCAGAGCAGCTCGGGGGTCTGGAACAGGGAGATGGCCTGGATCGACCAGATGCTGGCGGAATTTCCGCCTCCGGTCGGGGTGATGGGGGCCAACGACATGCTGGCCCGGCGGGTGGTGGAGGCCTGCTACGAGTCGGGACGCCCGGTGCCGGAGGAGGTCGCCGTGCTGGGTGTGGACGACGATCCGCTGCACTGCCTCACCTGCCTTCCGCCCCTGTCCAGCGTGCGCATCCCCTACGAGCGGATCGGAGAGGAGGCGGCGGCGCTTCTGGATCTCCTGATGGACGGGGGGGCTCCGCCGCCGGGCCCGCTCCGGATCCAGCCCGAAGGTGTCTCCGCCCGCGCCTCCACCGACCTCATCCACAGCGAGGATCCCGCGCTTCGGAGGGCTCTGGCCTGTATCCGGGCCCGCTTCCGGGACGGGGGGGGCGTGGACGAGATCGCCCGCGCGGCGGGCCTGTCGAAGCGGTCGCTGGAGCGGCGGTTCAGGGAGGCGCTCGGCCGCACCCCGCGTCAGGAGGTGCAGCGCATGCGGGTGGCCGCCGCCCGGGATCTGCTGGCCGCCACCGACCTGCCCATGGCCGAGGTCGCCGACCGGGTGGGCCTGGCCTCGGCCGAGCGGCTCTCCGTGGTGTTCCGGCGCGTCGCCGGCCTGCCGCCCTCCGCCTTCCGCCGCCAGCACCGGGGGGCGGGCGGCGCGGCCCGGGACGCGGGCTAGTCCGCCGCCCCGGCCAGGCGGAGGATCTTGTGGACGGCCATGGCCGCGTTGTGCGGCGCCTTCTTGTGCAGGCCCACGCTGGTGCAGGGCACCCCGCCCGGGCACTGCACGATGGAGAGCAGCGCGTCCACCCCGGACAGCGGCCCGCCGGGGACCGGCACGCCGATCACCGGGGCGCTGGTCTTGACCGCGACCAGCCCGGGCAGGGCGGCGCTCAGGCCGGCCACGGCCAGGATCACGCCCTTCGCCCCCTGCGCCTCGAAGTCCTTCAGCCAGGCCAGCAGCGCATCGGTGTCGCGGTGGGCCGACAGCACATGCTCCTCGAACGCGATCTGGTGGTGGTTGAAGTAGTCCCGGGCCGGCTCCATGAACGGCTTGTCGTTGGCGCTGCCGTAGAGAATCACCGCTTTCATCCGAAGGTCTCCTGAGGGGGGTTGCAAACCCCGCACTGCCTACACGGATTCCGCGGCGAGATCAAGACCGGCGGCGCCTAGTCCGCCTTGAGCAGCTCCGCCACCGCCTGGCCCAGGGCCTCGCCACGCAGGTCGGTGGCCACGACCCGGCCATCCCGGCCGATCAGGAAGTTGGCCGGGATCCCGGTGATGCCGAACGCCTCGGCGAACCCGTCCTCGCCCCGGTCCCGGTCGAAGGCCTGGGGCCAGGTCATGGCGGGATGGCGGGCCAGGTAGGCGTCGAGCGCCTGCCGGTTCCGGTCCAGGGAGATGCTGAGGATCTCGAACCCCTTCTCCTTGTGCGTCTCGTAGGTGGAGATCACGTTGGGGATCTCGGCCACGCAGGGGCCGCACCAGGTGGCCCAGAAATGCACCAGCGCCACCTTCCCCTCGAGGTCGGCCAGGGAGACCTCGCGGCCGTCCGTGCTGGTGAACGCCACCTCCATGGTGTCACCGGGGCCGGGACGGTTCAGGGAGCCTTCGAGCTGGTCCAGAAACCCGCCGATCCGCTGGGCCATGGGGTGTCCGCCCAGGTCCTCCCGGGCCCGCGCGATCAGCGCCCGGCCATCCGCCTTCCGGCCCTGCTCCCCGCTCAGGGCCACGTATGCGGCCACCACTTCGCCCAGCAGCTCCTGCAAGTCCGGATCCTCGGCCTTGACCCGCTCCTCGTACCGCTGGAGCAGCAGGCCCATGGCCTCGTCGTGCATGTCGAGCTCAAGGTAGGCGCGGGTCAGTTCGGCCCGGCCCCGTTCCGCGTCCTCCGCCTCCGGGTTCCGCACCAGATACGCGGCCAGCTTCTCCGCCTTGAGGTTCGCCGCCTCGCGCAGAATGGCCTCCACGCTGTCGCCGGCCTGAGCCAGCCCGGCCGTCATCACTCCCATCAGCAGGCAGGCAATCGTCTTCATCGAGTCTCCACGGTTTGTATGCACGCGCCCCAGACTATACCGACCAAGGAAGAATCTCCAGCCGTGACCGGAATCGCACAGACGCTTGGGACGTGGTCCGTGAGACCCGCTGGCACGGTGGGCCAGCCGGATAAGGGATGCGATGGATGGGGCGATCCGACTTCGCTTCCCGCAAGGCGGGACTTCGTCGGAAAAATTGCGGGATTCGCGACGCGGGATACGGGGTGTGGGCCCGCGAAGTCAGCCTTGTCCGACGCCCTGTAGCGGCCGCTCGACCGAGTCCGCGAGGGAGAGCGGC
>PXDE01000449.1 GCA_003566475.1 PVC group bacterium
TGGGGATTGGGGATTGGGGATTCGGGATGGGGCAAAGCGGCTAGTGTACCACGGGAGGCTGGGAGGGAGTAGTCGGGAGGGGCCGGTAGTCAGTCGCGGCCGCTGGACCGATGGGTCCAGCCGGATAGGGGGTGAGACGGCTGGCGTGATCCGACTTCGCTCAGAAGCTACGTCGGACAAGTTGCGGGATACGGGATACGCGATGCGGGATACGGGATACGCGATACGGGATCCGTGATCTGCGATGCGGGATGCATGCCAGTACCTCGCTGTTCCCGCAGGGCGCATTCGCGTCAACCTAAGTCGTAACCGATTCAAGCAATAAACATTATGATCTGGACTCCCCTGTCTAGCGTCAGGCGTCGAAAGCCGATTCCGGAGCCTCCGCCGAACCCCAACGGGGTTCCATCCGCCAGCCCAGGGTTGCGGCCTTGCCGCTACCCTGGGTCTATTCCCCACCAACGACCAACCCCAACGGGGTTGCGTCCGCTCCGCCCAAGGCGCTGGATGGGTCGGACGCAACCCCTTCAGGGTAGGGATGTACTCGGACCCTGGCACCCAGGGTAGCTCGTTCCTCGCAACCCTGGGCTGGGGCTACGAAGCCCCTGTTGGGGCATCCGGATGCGCAGTCGGCAGCTTTCGCGTCCGCTTAGGTTGACGCGAATGCGCAGGGCGGGAACTGCGGACTACTGGGTCCGAGCCCGTTCGGTCGTTTGCTTGTGCGGACTAACGGTTTATCCGCGAAATCGCGGGAACGTGTCTCAGAGCAGCGACCGCCGCGAAACCCCGCCGCCCGACGGACCCCGGGGTGGCACTCCGGGCTCGCTTCGGCCCCGGCGCTCGACAGACCGGGGCGGGCCGGGGAAGCTTCGCTCATGACGGCGATTCGCACCTGGAACGGTCATGGGGTCTGGTGGCTGGTGGACGTGGATGGGGCACCGTTCGTGTCGCTCGGGGTGAACCATGTCCAGCCGGACTGCTGGCTGGCCCCCTACAACCGCGCCTTCATGCGGAACCGCTATGGGCCGGACCTCGACACCCCCGAGGGCGGGTTCAACCCGGGCGGCCAGGCGCTGCCCCGACTGGTGGATGCCACGGTGGCAAGGATCCGGGGCCTCGGCTTCAACACGCTGGGGATCCATACCGCCGGGGTGCCGGCCCGGCTGTTCGCCGACGACCTGTTCTACTGCGTGGCCATCGACGTGTTCCCGCTCGGATCGCGGTTCCGGTTCGGGGAGCAGCGGTTCCCCGACATCTTCTCGGAAGAGTTTGCGTCGATGCTGGAAGCCCGCGTCCGTGAGGTCTGCGCGGAGCACCGCGACCGGCCACGCTTTATCGGCTATGCCTTTAGCGACATCCCTCGGTGGTACTTTTTCGCCGGCGAACCTCGGGACACCGAGCCCGTCCACCCCTGGGTGCTCGATCTGCTGGCCCTTCCCGAGGGCGCGCCGGGCTGGCAGGCGGCGATGGATGTGCTGGGACGCGCCACCGCGCGGACTCGGGAGGATAGCGACGCGGTGATGGAGCGCGTGGTGGCCCGCTGGTACGACCTGCACACCCGTCTGATCCGCCGCCACGATCCCAACCACTTGCTGCTCGGCGACAAGCTCCACAGTCCGCACCGCCTGCCCGCCTGGCTCCCACCCATCCTGGCCCGGTCCGTGGATGTCCTGTTCGTCCAGTGGTATTCCCCCATGTCGGCCCAGCGGGAGACGCTCGAACGCCTGCACCGGATGACCGGCAAGCCGGTGCTCAATGGCGACAGCTCGTTCGGCTGCGCGAAGCCCCCTCGCCAGACGCGGGTCAAGGGCTATCCGGTGGCCTCCATCGCCGAGGCCGGGAAGGCCTACGCCGACTACCTGCGCGCGGCGATGAATCTGCCATTCATGGTTGGCTGGCACCACTGCGGCTGGATCGAGCAGTGGGACGGCGGGAAGCGGGTGGACTGGGAGATCAACGAGAATGGCCTGTTCGACCCGTTCGAGAACCCCTATCCGGAGCTGACGAGGCCCGTGGCCGAAGCTAACGCGCGGGCCCATGCCTGGCATGCGGAGCCGGGCGTCCGCCCGGCCCCCGAGCCTGCACCCGGATCATGCCCGCCTTAGGGAGGGCGCGGCCGAGGTGGCCGCGATGCTGGGGAAGGCAGCGGATGGTGGATCGACGGAGCCGCGGTGAAGCGCCGATGTTTCTCGGATATAGCCTTGCGCCCCCTGCCTTGATAGACCAAGGTCAGCGGGAACGCCGTCGCTGGAGCGACTCAATCTGCAACCCTGATCGGAGTGATCCCCCATCGTGACGAAATCCGCCATCCCCTTGTTCGTCCTGCTTTGTGTGAGCCTGCCTTTCACCGTCGGCTGTATCGATGACAACGTGGACGTGTCGTCGCCAGGAGTCGCTCCCGAGGAGGCCGCTGCGGACACGGATGCGCCGGGTGGCGTCGAATCGGGCTGGCGCGATGGCCGTACCGTGGAGGTGCTCCCGGCATCGGGTAACGCCGTCGAGTTTCTGACGCGTGACGTGCAGGCGCCGACCAGGCCCAA
>PXDE01000072.1 GCA_003566475.1 PVC group bacterium
AGGCCGTCGGCGAGGCCAGAGGCCCCCGACACTTCGAACACGCTCGGAAACGGAACAGGGCCATGGGATTCCTAGGTCGGGCAGGACGACAGGCCTACCATACCCCAACCGTCTGAATCTGGCTATGGACAGGCCGCGATTGGCAGCCCCAACCCCACTTTTGCACGCCTCGGCTCGGGACAGAAATCAAGGCCAGCGCCACCAATCACTCTAATTCCGATCTGATTTGACATGATTATGGGGCCACCGTATGCTGCGGGCCATGAACACCTCTCCAGAGTGCCCCGAGCCCGCGTCCCCGGCGCCCGAGCGTGCGGCCGGCCGCAGAGTGCGGCTTCCGTCCGATCTGGACGCCGACATCCGGGAGTTCGGGCAGGCGGTCCGACGGTTCCTCGACGGCGAGCTTCCCCCCGACCGGTTCCGGGCCCTGCGGGTGCCCCGGGGAATCTACGAGCAGCGGGAGGACGGCACCTACATGATGCGGGTCCGGGTGCCGGGAGGAGCGCTGGCCGGCGCCCAGGCGGGGGCGCTGGCCGATGCGGCCCGGCGCCACGGCAGCGGCCCCCTCCACCTCACCACCCGCCAGGACGTGCAGATCCACGATCTGGACATCGCCGACACCCCCGCCGTGATGCGGACGCTGTTCGAGGCCGGACTCACCAGCAAGGGCGGGGGCGGCAACACCGTGCGCAATGTGACGACCTGTCCCCATGCCGGGGTCTGTCCCCACGAGGTCTTCGACGTCACCCCCCATGCCCTGGCCGTGACGGAGTATCTGATCGCCCATCCCGGAAGCTATCACCTGCCCCGGAAATATAAGATCGCGTTCAGCGGGTGCGCGGCGGACTGCGCGCTGGCGGGCGCCACCGATGCCGGGTTCGTGGCCGGGGTTCGGGACGGGCGGGCCGGGTTCGCGTTCCGGGCCGGGGGCGGAATGGGGGCCGAGTCGCGGCTGGCCGACCTGGTTCGCCCCTGGATCCCGGCGGCCGACGCGGTGCGGGCGGCCGAGGCGGTACGGCGGCTGTTCGACCGGATCGGCGATCACCGCGACCGGAAGCATGCGCGGCTCCGGTTCGCGGCCGAACGCCTGGGCTCGGAGGTGTTTCGGGAGGAGGTGAAGGCCGAGGTGGCCGCCGTGGACCTCGAAGGCACGGTGCCCGATGCCGGCCCCGGGCCACGGCCGCGGGAGGCGCCTCCCCCGCCTCCGGACGCCCCCGGCGGACTCTGGACCCGGCGGGATGGCCTCCGGGTGCTCGGACAGCGGCAGCGCGGGTTCGTCACCGTATCGCTCCGCCCTCCCCTGGGACAGATCCACGAGGCCGACCTCCGCACCCTCGGAGACCTGGCGGAACGGTTCAGCGAGGAACAGGGGCTCCGGGTGCTGGCCGATCAGTCCCTGGCGCTGCGGTTCGTGCGCGAGGAGGATCTGCCCGCGCTCCGGGAGGCCCTGCGGGGGCTCCGCCACGACCTGCACGCCCCTCGGGCGATCCATGCCTTCACCGCCTGCGCGGGCGCGGCCACCTGCCGGCTCGGCATCTGCCAGTCGCGGAACGCGGCCCAGGCGTGCGCGGACGCCCTGGAGGCGTCGGACGTGGACCTCCGCCTGCTCGATTCGCTCGAGGTGAGGATCAGCGGATGCCCCAACGCCTGCGGCCAGCACCCGGTGGGCACCATCGGCCTGTCCGGCCTGGCGGACCGCCACGACGGCCGGCCCGTCCCGTCCTACCAGCTCTGGCTGGGGGCCCGCCGGGGCGAGGGCGGCACCCGCTTCGGCACGCCGGTGGCCCAGGTGCCGGCCCGGGCCCTGCCCGCCCTGATGGAGGCGCTCCTCCTCGACGTCCAGGAACACCGCGCCCCCGGCCAGACGTTCTCCGATTACGTCGAGGCCGGAGGCCCGGAACGCCTGCGCGCCCTGGCCGCCCCCCTGGCCCGCATCCCGCCCTTCGCCGAGGATCCCGCCACCTACGAGGATCTCGGAACCGGGGACACCTTCTCTCTGGCCGGACGCGGGGCCGGCGAATGCGGGGCCGGAGTGTCCGAGGTGATCGAGACCGACCTCGCCGCCGCCCGCGGGGCATTGGAGGCGTCCGACGCCGACCCGGAGCGGCTGGCCGACGCCGTCCTCGCCGCCGCCCGGGCGCTCCTGGTGGTCCGAGGCGAGGAGGCCTCCACCCCGAATGCGGCGCTGGACGCCTTCGAACGGCATTTCGTGCGAACCGGCCTGGTGGATGAGGCCACCGTCCCGGTCCTGGAGGCGGCCCGTCTCGGCCTCGCCCCGGAACCCGCCCCGACCGCGGAAATCGACCTGGCCACGGATTTTTTCCGTCAGGCGGTTTCGCTTCGGGCACTTCGCGAGCGGCGGGATGGGGTGGAGGCCCTCATCGGCCAGGTGGCCCACCTCTACGCGGGAATGGACGCCTCGCTCCAGTTTCCCGGAGCGGAGGCGGCGCCGACGCCGGAATCGGCGGCGGAGGCGGGGGCGCCTCAGGACGCCGACCTGCGCGGGGTGGGCTGCCCGGTGAACTTCGTGCGGGCCC
>PXDE01000526.1 GCA_003566475.1 PVC group bacterium
ACGGAGCGACTCTTCATACGAACGCTGTTCTGCTACGCGTTTGGAAACGGTGACGCGCACCTCAAGAACTTCAGCCTGATCAGCAGCTCCGATGGCGATCCGGTGCTGGCCCCGGCCTACGACCTGGTCAATACCACCCTGCATCTGCCGCAGGAAACGCCTCTGGCCCTGGACCTGTTCGCCGACGACTACGACACCCCGGAGTTCCTGCGTCTGGGCTTCTATTCGGCGGCCGACTTTCTGGTCCTTGCGGAAAGGCTGGGCGTGGCCCCGCATCGGGCCCGGGGGCACCTTGAGCGGTTTCTCGACCCCAAGCTCGCATCCCATGCCGACCGTCTGATCGGACGGTCGTTCCTGTCGGCCGAGGCTCAGGCGGCCTACCGCAGCATCGTGGCGGACCGCCGAAAGGCGCTCGGACAGGGGTGGCCTTCGGAGAGTGGCTGAGCGAGCGGTCTCGCCGACTGGAAGTTGCGGCGACGGACACGGTCATGTAGCCACTGACGCAAAGGAAGTGCCCGGGCGAGGGGGACGGGCCCGGAAGGCGCGAAGCTCGGGGCGGGCGCGGGGGCTTCTCGGGTCGGGCTCCTCCACGCCCTGGCCGCGTGTCGGCCTGTGGCCGGACGCGGTCTCGGGACGGGCGCGGCTACGGGGCGGCCTGCGCGTAGAGGGCGCGGAACTGGGCGACTACGGCCTGGGGGCGGAAGTGGTCCTCAAGGCTTCGCCGGGCGGCCAGGCCGAGCCGGCGGCGGAGCCCCTCATCCCGCATCAGGATGGCCATCGCCTCCCCAGCGGCCGCATGGTCTCCCGGCGCCACCACTCGACCCGTTTCCCCGTCGGCGACCAGCTCGGCGTTGCCGCCGCAGTCGGTCACCACGGAGGGCAGACCGGCGGCCATGTACTCGAGGATGGAGTTGCTGAGCCCCTCGTTGGCGCTGGGCAGAAGCACACCCAGGCTCGCCCGGGACAGAAGCGCGGGCACCGCCTTGACGTCGCCCAGAAACCGGATCCGGTCCCCGCCAGGCAGAGACCTTGCCAGCGCCTCCAGGGCCGGCCGTTCCGGGCCATCGCCGGCAACCACCAGATTCCAGTCCGGGCAGGTGGCCAGCGCGATCGAGGCGGCCCGCACCACGGAGTTCCCGTCCTTCTCCGGATCGAGCCGGGCCACCATGACCGCGAAGGGTCCGTGGGGAAGGCCTTCCGGCGCCGACTCTTGGGCCAGCCGGTCGAACTCGGCGATGTCCATGAGGTTGGGGATGCGGTGGATCTTCTCCGGGGGCAGGCCGTCCGCGATCAGACCCTCCGCGATGCGGCGGGCGTTGACCACCACGCCCCGGGCCTGCCGGTCGGCCCGGCGCATGAGGCGGAGCTTCCAGGGGGCATAGATGTCGCCGAGATCGCGGCGGCTGGTCAGAAGCGGGATCCCGGCCCGGCGGGCGGCCCAGGCCCCGAACATGGCGGCGTCGGCGTCCCAGGCGTGAAGCAGCCGGATGCGCTCGGTCCGCAGCCAGCGGGTGAAGGCCGCGAGGTGCTTCAGCGTGGCCGGCGAGGCCAGGCGCTGGATGGGAAGCTCCCCGAGGGGCCCGCAGGCCGCCTCCACCGGGCCCAGAAAGAAGCCTTCGCGCCGGAACACCGCCACCCGGTGGGTGTCGCCAAGGGCCGCGCAGGCCATGGCCACCCGGGCGCACTGGCCCTCGGTACCGCCGCGGATCAGGTTCCACACCAGCGAGGCGACGGGAGGGGAGTGCCGCTTCGCGGCGGGGATTAGGGATTGGGGATTGGGGATTGGGGATTGGGGATCAGGGACCGGGGAACGGTGATCCGTGATCTGTGGTCGGGGATCGGTGCCTGAGCCCTCGATGCGGGCCATGGTCAGTGGTCGTCGAGGAGGCGGCGGAGGTCTTCGCCTTCGAGGGGACGGTGCGGGGTGCGGCCGGTCGTCTCCTCGATGGTCCGTTCCAGACCCCAGGCGGAGGTGGCCTCGTCGTAGTCCATGCCCCCCTCCTGCAACTCCTCCATCCGCGCCTCCCTCCGATCCCGAAGATCGGCCGCGTCGTCGTACCAGCCATCGGCGCCGCCCCCGCAGCCGACGGCGATCGCGAGGCAGGCGGCGCCCAGCCCGACGCGGGTCTTCACGAGGTGCGGTTTCATGGCGGGGTAAGCATAGACGGAGCGCCCCGAGAGGTCGATCCCGAAGTGGGGGGGATGCGCGATGCGGGGTGCGTGCCAGTAACTCACCGGCTACGACGGCGAGGGCGCGTGTTTGGCGTCTGGCTGGAGGAAAGCCAGGACGACGGCTCCTCTTCCTCTGAATCAGGCCCGTTCCACGCTCGGTCCGCTGTCGTAGCCAGCGGACCACGGGCGCGACGTCCATTCGTAAGGACTATGCGGTTGCGCGGTCCGCTGTCACAGGCCGCGGACTACGGGGATCTGCCGGCATCGGCAGCGGCGCCAGCGCGGATGGCGTCGGCGACGGCGTGGGCGGCCACCTCGACGCCGTGCAGGTTCCAGTGGGTGTCGTCCCGCCCATAGAGCG
>PXDE01000511.1 GCA_003566475.1 PVC group bacterium
CCCGCCGCCGCGACCACCCGGTCGGGCCGCACGTGGAGCACCAGCCGGAGCCCGTCCGTCGGGGCCTCGCGCTGAGCCTGGGTCCACAGGGCTAGGCCTTCGTGGTCGAGTCGGACCGGATCGAAGCCGAGATCGCGCCAGCCCTGGAGAAGCCGGCGGGCCTGGTCGCGGCGGAGGGCCGCCGCGTAAACCGGCGCGGAGACGTCGCCGGGAAGGGCGGCCACGTCGATCAGCGCGTCCTCGAGGGCGAAGGGCAGCTCGACCTCGAGCAGCGAGGGCAGCACCCGGCGCGACTTGGCCAGGGAGGGGAAGGGCAGAGGAAGCCAGCGCCCGAAGGTGTCGGACACGGGGGCGGCGGCCACCGTCTCGGCCCGGGCCAGACGGCGGGCCTCCGCGCGGAGGGCCGAGGCGAGGCGGTCGCCGGCATCCGGTCCCCGGGCGTCGAGGATGGTGGTGGCCCGCAGGCCCCGACCCTGGCCGGCGGCGCGGAGGAGCACCGCGAACCCGGGGCCCTGTTCGAGCGCGTAGACCGTGCTCATGGAACCCGTCCCTCCTGCCAGCGGACGACCCGCACCTCGCCGTCGTCCTCGCGGGCCACCAGAGCCTCGACCTGATGGGCCTGGCCGGCCAGAAAGGCCCGGGCGCGGATGGTGAAGTACCGGCTCCGCACGGCCAGGTAGCGCTCGGCCACGGGCTGCAGATCCTCGCGCTCGCCGATGGCCAGAGCCACTGAGGGCAGGGGCACCTGGCGGCGGGTGGTCAGGATCCGCTCGACCAGCGGCTCCTCGCCGATCCCCAGCACGGCCAGCAGAACATGGCGGCCGGCGGTGTTCAGGTTGACCGGAATGGGCTGGGCGCGGTCCACCGGCAGGAGGGCGAGGTGGTCGAGCAGCCGCCCCCGGAACGTCTCCTGGCCCGATCCCTGGGTCAGGTCCAGCAGGTAGTCGAGATCCATGCCGGGGGCCATCAGCAGCTCGGGCCAGGCATGCAGGCGTCCACCCGGCGACGCGTAGGCCGCCTCCGCCTCCAGCCGCAGTCCCGGCGTGGCCGCGCCCTCGCCACGCATCCAGGCCTCGAGGGCGTCGAGCCGCCGGGCCGGCACCAGATCGCCGCAGAGCGTGAAGAGATCGTCGGCAATCTCCCGCGGGGACCGGCCGGGGCCGGGGGTGGCGGCCAGGTTGTTGAGATCGAACCGCCGCTGCTCATCGTCGATGGCCAGGGCCACCGCCACGCCGTTGGGAAGCTCGAACTCCGCGGGCTGGGCCCAGGGGTCGTGCAGGGAGTCGATGGCGCGGTCGGGATCGTCGGCCAGCCGGGCCATGCCGACCCGGACGATCTCGGCCGCCGACGATTCGAGGGTGGCGGCGTCGAGCCGGGCCCGGGCCTGGACGGTGCGCTGGCGCACCGCCACATAGGCCACGGCCAGCAGGGCGGCCATCACCGCCACCGCCACCACCGCCGCGACCAGCAGCGACCCGGACGTCCGTCCGGCATGGATTCGTCTGCCCATGTCCGACTTGTAGCAGAGCCGGGGAGGGGGAGGAAGGATGGATGGGGTGGATGGGTGGATGGGTGGATGAATGGATGGGTGGGGGAATGGGGGGGTGAACGCGCCGCGCTCTTCATGTAGCCGCGCCCGCGAATGCGCTTGCTCAAGGCCCGGGTCGACGGCGGATGGGGAATGGGGATACATTCGCCGGGATGAGAACGTGCGTGATGCTTGGGCTTGGAATCCTTATGGCCGTCCGCGCCGCCTCGGCTTCGGCGCCCGCGTCGGAACTCGCGGCCGAGGCGGAGGGGGAGTCGCTCGCCGCCTACCGCGAGGTGGTGCTGGTGGTGTTCGGCCTGAGCTGCCCGGTCTGTCCGCCGCACCTGCGCAGCCGGCTGCTTCGGGTGGAGGGCGTGGAGACGGTGCGCGTCGATGTGGCCCGGAACGAGGTCACGGTCCGGATGGCCGGCGGCCACGCGGTGACCCGCGCCCAGATCGCGCAGGCCGTCCGCGACGCATCCCTCCGCCTGTACGACATTCGGCCCTCCGAGGCCGCCGAGCCATGACCCTGGTCCGCGGGCGAACCGGGCCGCGGCCGGAAGGTTGTGTGGGCGTCCAGGCGCATGGCCTGCGCTTGAACTCTGACCTCGGAACTGCGACGTTAGCCACCAGGCAAGTGCGCGATCAGGGTTGGGTGTTCTGGCCAGAGGTGTGGTGGACGGTCAGCCGAGGCGACGTCAGATGACGACCAAGGAACGAGTCAAGGAACTGGTGGATGCCCAGCCGGACGATGCATCCTTTGAGGAGATCGTCCGCGCATTGGCCTTTGAGCGGATGGTCCAGCGAGGTTTGGAGGACTCGCGGGCGGGCCGAACCCATCGCGACGAAGAGATGAGGCGTCTGGCATAGCCCCCTGCCCGTCAATCGACGACCCGTCCGCCGAATTCTCCAGTCAGGTTTCCGAGCACCTCCCGTTCCAGCGCCTGTCCGGTGGCGGCGCGGTCGGCGGAGAGGTACGTGCGGAGCACGGCCTTCTCGTTGGTGGCAACGCGGAGGAATCCGCTCACCCAGTCGTCGGCGACGTCCAGGCCGTCCGGCGTTTCGGTCACCCGGATGGCCACGGCGGTCCCGCCCAGATCCTGGCCGTCGCCGGTGCGGTCGCGGACAGCGGCCCCCAGGGAGACCAGGCGGGCAAGGGCGGCCGCCAGGGCCCGGTCGCGGGTGGCGTCGTCGGCGAACTGGACGTTGATCTCCCCGGTGGTGAACACGTTCTGCTCCAGGTCGTGCAGCCGCGCGATCTCGCCCCGGTCCTCGCGAACCTCGCGCAGCAGCAGCAGGGCGGTGAGCAGGGAGTTCTCGGTGGCCACCGTGTGGTTCCCCACGGTCAGGCGGTGATAGTAGTGGCCGGACTCCTCGACGCCGGCCTCCGCGCCGATGGCGTCCATGTAGTCCTTGATCTGGGAATGCCCGTTGCGGAAGAGCACGGGGCGGATGCCGAGGTCCGCCCAGACGCGGAGCGCCGGGGGGCTCACCTTCGGGTCGTAGAGCACGGGCATGCCGGTCTTGCCGCGCCGCCGGGCCCAGGCCCGCAGCATGGGGATGCTGGCGAACCCGGCCGAGAGCACGCCGCGGCCGCTCCCGAACACCAGCCGGTCGCCATCGCCGTCGATGCCGATAAAGAGGTCCGCGTTGTGGTTCCGGCACACGGCGGCCAGCTCGTCGAGCTTGCCCCGGCTGGTGGGGTTGGGGGATCCGGCCGGGAACCGCCCGTCGGGAAGCAGGCGCAGGGGAATCACCTCGGCCCCGGCCCGGGTCAGGCCGCGGTAGAACTCCGGTCCGGCCGACCCATGAAGGGCGTCCACAGCCACCCGAAGGCCCCCCAGCGAACCCTCGGCCACCTCGGCGGCGGCCAGCGAGGCCCCGACATAGGCGTCCCGCAGATCGACCAGTTCGAGGCGGCCCCCCGGACGCCCGTGCCCGGCGCCGCCGTCGTGATAGAGCGCGCGGACCCGGGTCAGGCCCCCGTCCGGTCCGCAGTCGAGGCCGATGGCCCGGGCCACAGGGAGGGGGGCCTTGAGCCCGATGTATTCGCCGGGGTTGTGGGAGGCGGTGATGGCGAGCCCGGCCACGCCGGGGCGGGAGCGGGCGGTCTCCAGACACAGGAAGTAGTGGTGGGGGGTGGACACCGGATCGGCGCAGGCGCGGACGCGGAAGCCCTGCCGAAGCGCCTCGTCGATGGCGAGCTGCATCACCCGCGGCCCGGCCAGTCGGGCGTCGCGGGTGATCACCACCGTGTCGGCGCCCTGTTCGCGGGCGTAGCGGAGGGTGGCGTCGAACAGCCGGACGACCTCGGCGTCGGAGAACTCCCCGTCCACCCAGCGGGCGTCGTAGACCTTGATGGGATCGGCAGGACGGTCGGTGCTCATCCGACCACCTTACCCCGAACCGGCCCCGCACATGAAGCCGCAACCAGTCCGCGCCCAGCCCTTGGGGCGCCATCCTCCCCGCTCCGCCCCACCCCGTCCATGGCCCGCATTCGCCTCCCCTGAGCGGTGCCCACGGCAGCGGCAGGAGGGATCCCGAGGTGGAAATAGCTCCCCACGATCGGAGTCAGTCAAATCACACCACGTGATTTGACTGACTCCGATCGTAGCAGGTTAAATCACCAGCCCTGATTTGACTGACTACGATCGTGGGAGTTTAAAGCAGGGTGTCGTGTTCGGAGGGCCGGGGATGTAGCATGGCCAGGAATCGTGGCGGGGCGCTTTCGTGGCGGCGCCGCCCTGCCGAATCCGCGCCCGCCACATGGAGACCCGAGCCATGACTGATCCCCGCCCTGTCACCGGATTCCACCATGTCGCCCTGGGTGCCCGAGACTTCGACCGCACCATCGCCTTCTACACCGGTGTGCTGGGTCTCCGGCCCAAGGTGGCCTGGGGCGAGGCCCCCCATCGGGCGGCCATGCTGGACGCGGGGGACCGGACCTATCTGGAGGTCTTCGAGCGCCCGGACGCGCCTCCGCCGCCCGAGGGGGAGGGGGCCATTCTGCACTTCGCCTTGCGCACCGACGACACGGACGGCGTGCTGGAACGGGCGCGGGCGAGCGGGGCCGAGGTCACCATGGAGCCGAGGTCGGTGGACATCCCCAACACGCAGGCGGGCGTTCCCTCGCCGCTGCCCATCCGGATCGCCTTCTTCCTCGGGCCCGACGGCGAGGTGGTGGAGCTGTTCCAGAACGCGGCGACCTGATGGCCGGCCCGGGGCGGTGCGGTCTTCTCCCGGCGGCGGTTGCCATGGGCGGGACCGGGCGCGTCCGCGGCCGGGTCCTCAGTCCAGGGACAGCGCGATCAGGGCGACGAAAAACCCCACCAGAACCAGGATGACCGCGATCCAGAGCATCGGCATCCACTGCCGGCGGGCGCGGCAGCGGTCGCAGACGAACCGCATGGTCGGGTCCAGGCCGGCCAGGCGCTCGGACAGGGCCCGCGCGCCGGCCAGGGCGCCCGGCCCCGACTTGGCGGGCTCGAAACTCCCCTCGTGCTCCTCGTGCCAGCGGCCGCAGCGGTAGCAGAGCTTGTGCTCGCGGGGGTTGGGAATATCCACCGGCATGGGCGGAACGACCGTGGGTCAGGGGACGGCGGCCAGCGCGCGGGCCAGGCGGGCGCGGATGAAGCCCGCCACCTGGTCGCCGAGGATCTCCGTGCCTTCCGGGGTGAAATGCACGCCGTCGTCGCCGATCAGATCCTCGGGTCCATGACGCCGGACGACATCGTGGAGGGGATCGATGGCGATTCGCCGGCGGCGGGCCTCGATGCTGGCGATGCGGTTGTAGTCGGCGACGTCGCCCTCGAAGCGGTCGAACCCGAAGTTCCCGCGCTGCCGGTGGCGGCTCTCCACCACCGGGGTGGTGCTGGCCCAGACCAGATCCGCGGACGTGTGGGCCTGGGTCTGGTCGAACAGTCGGGCGAGGTTCTTGCGATAGGCGTCGGGCGGGACCTGATAGCCGGATCCGCCATCCCGAGGGCGCTTGATATCGTGCAGGCCGCAGTTGACGTGGATGAGGTCGGCGCCGCGGCCCAGGAACCATTCCTCGAGATGGGCGAGCAGGTTCCGGCTATCCTGACCGTTCTCCTCCGGCGCCCAGACCTCCGCCTCCCGATCCAGGCGGGCGCGTACCCGGTCCTGATAGCTCAGCCGGATCGAATCTCCGATCAGGATCACCACCGGTCGGCTTTGGCGTGGAAGGCTCATGGGAGGCGATCCTACGCGAGGCGCGGCGGCGAATCAACCGTCGCCCGAATCCGCCTTTCCCCGGCCCACTCACCTCTGCTAGGATGCTCGAACCTATGGCCGCCAAGTCCAAGAAGAAGCCGAACCCGAAACCCAGGCCGGCGTCCGCTCCGCCCCGCCGGGCCGGTGCCCCCTCCCGTCCCCGGGGGCTGGGACGAGGACTCGACGCCCTGATGGGCGATTCGGCCCGGATCATCCCCGCGCCGGAAGCTGAGGCCGCCCCGTCCGCCCCGTCCCCGCTGCGTGCGGTGCCGGTCTCGGAGATCCGCCGCAATCCCTTCCAGCCCCGACGGAGGTTCGACCCCGCGCCACTGGCCGAACTGGTGGCCAGTATCCGGGAGTCCGGGGTGCTCCAGCCTCTCACCGTGCGGCCGTCGGCCCAGGGCGGCTACGAGCTGATCGCCGGCGAGCGCCGGCTCCGGGCGGCCGGGCAGGCCGGGCTCACCGAGGTGCCGGTGGTGGTCCGCGAGGTGACCGACCAGGAGGCCCTGGAGCTGGCCCTGATCGAGAACCTGCAGCGGGAGGACCTCAACCCCATCGAGGAGGCGGAGGGCTACCGGCGGCTGGCCGAGGAGTTTTCGCTGACCCAGGACGAGGTCGCCGACAAGGTGGGCAAGAGCCGCCCCGCCGTGGCCAACGCCCTCCGCCTGCTCCTTCTTCCCGACGAGGTGAAGGAGATGGTGGCCGATGGCCGGATCTCGACCGGCCACGCCAAGGTGCTACTGGGCCTGGACGCGGCCCGCGATCAGATCGTCCTGGCCCGCCGGGTGGTGGCGGAGGGGCTGTCCGTCCGGCGCCTGGAGCAGGTCGTGAAGAGCCTGCGGCGCTCCCCCACGCCCGGCCGGGGCCGCGCCGCCGCGGGTTCCGACCTGCCCGAATCCTTCCTGCGCGACCTCACCGAGCGCCTGCACCAGGCCCTGGGCACCAAGGTGCTGGTCACTCCCTGCCGCACCCTCGCCAACGGGCGCAAGATCCGCGGCCAGGTCGTGGTGGAATACCACTCGGCCGACGAGCTGGGACGGCTGATGGAGCTGCTGGGTATCGAGGAGACGCTCTAGCCGGTCGGTTCGCCCGGGTTGGACTCGGCGCAGGCGATTGCGCGGATGCGGCCAGGCCGGCCCGATTTTGGCTGGGGCCGGAGGCCGCGACGGTGTAGGGTCCGAAACGTCCCATCGCGTCGTCCCCGAGTCGGCGTGCCATCCGAACCCGAGGTGACCCCATATGCCCAAGCCCAACTACAGCTACGAGAAGCGGGCCCGCGATCTGGCCAAGAAGCGCAAGAAGGAGGAGAAGCTGGCGAAGAAACGCGAGGCCAAGAAGGCCAAAGCGGAAGCGAACGCATCGTCTCCGGACGCACCCCCTGATTCCGGGGGCTGATCAGGCCCTTCCCGCGACCCATTCCCTCATCATCACCCATGCACACCGGTCCCTCTATGACCCTCGCCGCTCCGGTCCTCATCCTCGGCGTCCTGATCGCCGTGGCCCTCGTCATCGCCGTCGCCATGCTCGTCCGCGGCCGTCGCGGGCCGGAGGAGGACTGACCCCTCCCCTCCGCCTGGTAGAGAATCCGATCCATGGCGGACACCCCAAGCCTTTGCCCCCATCGATCCGCACCGGCACCCTCCGGCAGGCGCTGGGGCCGGGCATCCTGATGGCGGCGGCCGCCGTGGGCGGTTCGCACCTCGTCGCCTCCACGCAGGCGGGGGCCCGGTTCGGCTGGTCGCTGCTGGCCCTCAAATGAAAGGCGAACCCATGACGCATCTCTTCATGAACGGGCTCCGCCGCGGCATCAACCTAGGAGGCTGGCTCAGCCAGAGCCGTCGTCGGGGCGAGGACCGGCGCGGATTCTATCGGGCGGCGGACGCATCGGCGCTGCGGACGGCCGGGTTCGACCATGTCCGGCTGCCCGTCGACGAGGCGCAGCTCTGGACCGAGGACGGCGGTCGCGAGACGGAGGCATGGGAGCTTCTCCGCCGCGGCCTCGACGACAGCCTGGCCGCCGGCCTCAAGGTGATGGTGGACCTTCACATCCTCCGCTCCCACTACTTTATGGCTGAGGAGAAGCCGCTGTTCACCGATTCCGCCGCCCCGGAGCGGTTCGCGGACTGCTGGCGGGAGATCGCGGAGGCCCTGGGCGGCTACCCTTCCGATCGGGTGGCCTTCGAGCTGATGAACGAGCCCGTGGCCGCCCGGGCCGAGGACTGGAACCGGGTCTACCCCTACCCGTACCGGGCCATCCGGGAACGGGATCCGGAGCGGCTGGTGATGATCGGGTCGAACAAATGGAATCAGGCGGTGACCTTTCCCGAACTGGCGGTCCCGGACGACGACCCCCATCTTCTGCTGACCTTCCACTACTACAACCCGATGCCCATCACCCACTACCGCGCCGGCTGGGTGGCGGCCTGCGCCGCCTACGAAGGACCGATCCAGTTTCCGGGTCGGCCCATCCCCGAGGCGGAGCTGGCCAAGGTGCCCGAGCCTCACCGGACCACGCTGGCCTCCTGGAACGAGCCCTTCGGTCCGGACGCCATCCGGTGCCACCTGGCCCCGGTGCTCGAGGTTCGGGAGCGGACCGGACTGCCCGTGCATTGCGGGGAGTTCGGGGCGATCCACCAGGCGCCGCCGGACCTGGTCCGGACCTGGCACGAGACCGTGATCGGCGAGTTCGAGGAGGCCGGGATCCCCTGGACCGCCTGGTCGTGGAAAGGCCGCTTTGGCATGACCGACGCGGACGGCCGCCCGCTGCCCTGGGCCTCGGCGCTCCTGTCCGCCTAGGCGCCTTCCGACCTGCCGGCCCCCAACCGTTCCGCGAACCGGACGGCGGCCACGAAACTGGTGGTGGAGGCCCGCCCCTGACCCGCGATGTCGAACGCGGTGCCATGGTCCACCGACGTCCGCACGATGGGCAGGCCCAGCGTCACGTTCACCGCCTCGCCGAAGCCGATCAGCTTGAGCGGGATGAGCCCCTGGTCGTGGTACATGGCCAGCACCGCGTCCCAGCGGTGGTCGCGCACCGCGAAATGGAACAGCGTGTCCGGGCTGAAAGGTCCTTCGGCCCGGATGCCCTCGGCCCGGGCGTCCTCCACCGCCGGGCCGATGATGGTCTGCTCCTCGGTGCCGAACAGGCCATGCTCCCCGCCATGGGGGTTGAGGCCGGCCACCGCGATCCGGGGCGCCGGAGTCAGCCGGAGCAGGAACGCATGGGCGGTGCGCAGGATGTCGAGGATCCGGGGCCGGGTGACCAGGGCCAGGGCCCGGTGCAGTGGGACGTGGGTGGTCAGCAGCACCACCCGCAGCGCCTCGGTGGCCAGCATCATGGCCACCTTCTCCGCGCCACACAGACGAGCGATGAGTTCGGTATGGCCGGTAAAGTCAGGGTCGGTGAGGTGGATCGCCTCCTTGCTGACTGGCAGGGTGACGACGGCGGAGGTCTCGGCGCGGATCGCGGCTTCGGTGGCCGCCACCACCCAGGCCCGGGCCGCTGCGCCGGCCGCGGCCGTGATCTCGCCCGGCCGGAATCCATCGGGCGGCACCGGCGCCGACTCGACGACGCAGAGGGCGTCGGCCCGGGCCTCGGCGGGCGAGCCCACGGTGAGGATGGGCGTCGCGAGCCCGAGGTTGTCGCGGGTGGTGGTCAGAATCCGGGCGTCGCCGAACACGGCGGCGCCCCGGGCCACTCCCTGCTCCCAGGCCTTGAGCAGGATCTCGGCCCCTACGCCGTTGGGGTCGCCGAGGGAGATGCCGATCGGGGGGGGAGAGGCCACCATCGCCTCAGTCCGCCGCCGGGGATTCCGGGACGCCCCCGGTCCGGAACCGTTCCGGGCACAGGAAGCGGAAGAGCGCGGCGGCGGCAGCTCCGCCCAGGAGCGGCGCGATCAGATGGGGCCAGAGCGTGGCGGGGTCGGCGGCCCGGATGGCGGGGCCCAGCCAGCGCAGCGGGTTGATCGCGCCGCCGGACAGGGGAAGGGCCGCCGCCGCCAGGCCGGCGAAGGCGAGGCCGACCAGAAGGCCGGCCGACGCGCGGGGCCCCCGGGCGTCGACCGATGCACCCAGCCAGACCAGTACCAGCACGGCGGCCGTGGTCAGCTCGGCGAGGAACGCCTGGGCGGGCGCGACATCGAATGCGATGCGGGGCAGGCCGTAGCCCGCGCCCGCCGCCACCAGCGAGGGCAGCGCCCATCCGGCGGCGGTGGCCCCGAGGGCCGCGCCGACCGCCTGCGCGGCCAGGTAGCGCCCCCCGGCCCGAACCTCCATGCGCCGGAGCAGCACCATGGCCAGGGTGGCGGCCGGGTTGAGGTGGGCGCCGCTGACCGGGGCCAGCGCGGCGGTGAGCCCGGCCAGGACGAGGCCGGCGGCCAGCGCGATGCCCAGGACGCCCAGCTCCGCGTCGGCGTAATGGGCCCCGGCGGCCAGGCATCCCGCGAACACGAAACCGAAGCTTCCGGCCAGCTCGGCCGCGAGGGCCGGCCCCGGCGTCCGTCGGGCCGGGGCGTCGGCGGGAGGGAGGTCAGGCGCGGTATCCATGCTCGGGTCCGGGGAAGGTCCCTTGCTCCACCTCGGAACGGTAGGTCTCCAGCGCGGATCGGATGGCGGGGGCCAACTCCGCGAATCGCTTCACGAACTTCGGGGTGAAATCCTCGTTGAGTCCCAGCAGATCGTGCCAGACCAGGATCTGTCCGTCGCACTGGGGCCCCGCGCCGATGCCGATGGTGGGCACAGACACCGAGGCGGTGATACGGCCGGCCAGGTCGGACGGAATGCCTTCCAGGACCAGGGCGAACACCCCGGCCGCACCCAGCGCCTTGGCGTCGGCGAGCAGGCCCTCAGCCTGTTCGGCGGAGCGGCCCTGCACCTTGTAGCCGCCCATGGCCTGCACATTCTGGGGGAGCAGGCCGATGTGCCCCATCACCGGGATGCCGTTGCGGAGCAGGTGCTCCACCACCGGGGCCCGGAACGCGCCGCCCTCGATCTTCACCGCGTGCGCCCCCGCCTCCTTGAGAAACCGGCCCGCCGAGGCCACCGCCTCGTCCAGACCCGCCTGATAGGAGAGAAACGGCATGTCCGCCACGACCAGCGCGTCGCCCGCGCCCCGGACCACGGGCCGGGTGTGGTGCAGCATCTCGTCGAGGGTCACGGGCAGCGTCGTGTCGTGGCCCAGCACCGTCATGGCCAGCGAATCGCCGACCAGAAGCAGAGGGATGCCCGCCGCCGCGGCCAGCCGGGCCGACCCGTAGTCGAAGGCAGTGACACAGGCCAGCTTCCGCTTCCCCTTGGCCGCGCGGAACCGGGGCACGGTCCATCCGGCCCCGGTCACGGGAAGTTGCTCCTGACGGGTGCGTCCATGTCCGAACCGTCGCATAACCTGCCCGCCGTGGTCACGGAAAACCGCTCTGAAACACACTCCCGCGATTTCGTGGTCAAGCCATTGGCCCGAACAAGCATATGACCGGCATTCCACAACTTGTCCGACGTAGCGCCTTGGCGAAGTCGGATCGGCGCCGCTGTCTCACCCGTCATCCGGCTGGCCCACCGGCGCAGCGGCTGTCACCGATCACCTCCCCATCCGCCCCGCTCAGGTCAGCTCTTCTCC
>PXDE01000018.1 GCA_003566475.1 PVC group bacterium
CGATGCTGGAGATCGGCCGGGAGTCCGACCGGTACGTGTGGACCTCGATGCTGCCCAACGCCGGGATCCGCCTGGCCTGGATGCGGCCCGCCACCACCTGGCTTTCCCTGCCCGAGGACTTCCGGAATCGGCCGGTCCCCGCCCGGGAGGTCGCCGAGGCCATGGCCGCGTCGCGGGGGTTGCGGATCGTATGGCTCGGCCCGGCGCATGGGGTGATCCAGCGGGATCCTCCGGACGAGGACGTGGCCCGCCTGGCCCGCGACCTGGAGGATCCGGACCTGCGGACGAGGGTGGACGCGGCCTGGAGGGCCCGGTTCGTCTACGACGCCCGAGTCCCCGGTCTTCTGGCCCGCGCCATGATGGCGGACGAGGCCGACGAGGATGTCCTGCACTATGCGGCCGGAAGCCTTAGCCGGATGGGACTTCCGGTGTGGGGCGACGATAGCCCCAGTTGGGAGCATTCCGTGGGCTGGGGGATCGCGCTTCTTGGCGAACCCCGTCTGGTCCGAACCGCGGATGAACTGCGGCGCTGGATCAGCCTGATGGGATCGCAGCCAGGCGGACCCATCCAAGCCGGCATCGGGTGGAGAGGAGGGGAGAGGGCCCGGGAACTGCTGGAACCCATGTTCAGGGTTCCCCCTCACATGAGCAGCAGTGCTACCGACGAAATCATCGCGTTATTCAAAATTCCCGGAGCGTCGGAGATCCTGGAGCGGAACGTCCTCCACCGCGGCGACGCCCACCTGTTCAGCGTGGCGTACTTGGCACTTATTCTTGACCATCCGGATGCGCAGATCCGACTCGATACGATGCTCGGGGGGCTGGGTGAGCGGGAGCGGGCCATGATGCGGGCCAACCTCACCAACGTGGTGCATAACGGCGGAGGAAGTGCTGCGCTAGACTGGCTCCGTTCGACCATCCGCGTGGAGCCCTCGTCAAGGTTCGCCCGCGCCTTCGCCGAGGCTATGGCGTCGGCCGGGCTGGGCGAGGAGGCGTTCGACGCTCTGGGCGGAAGGCTGGACCGGACCCCCCCCGAGACCGACGCGGTAAACCTGCTTCATGCGCTGGGCGCCACCGGCAGTCCAAAGGCCTTCGCCGTGATCGCGCCCTACCTAGAGTCCGATAGCATGCAGGTGCGGGGTGCGGCCATGCAGGCCATGGCCAAACTTGGGGGCCGTGAGTGGGAGGCCCACCTGATCGAGGAACTGAGGGGCGACCGGAGGGAGTCCTGGCACTACGCCGCGCAGGCCCTCGGGATCCTGGGCACTCCAGAAGCCGTGGAGGCCCTGGTCGGGACATTGGATCCTCAGTGGGAGCACCGCCGGGGTGTCGCGAGCCGAGCCATAGCCCACCTAGTGTCGCGCCGTCCCTGGGCCGAGGCCCACGCCTTGGCGGAACGCGCCTTTCTGGCCATAGGCCACCGCGAGGGGCAGATCCTCAGCGCGCTTACGCAAGGTGAGGAGCCCGAGGCGTTGGCCATGCGCACCGAAGCCTTGGCCGATCTCACCTTTGGACTCCATGATCCCCGGCGTTACCGGGATCTGATTACGATGGAAGCGATACCCCATCTGATTCGCCTGTCCCGCCTCCCACCGCCGCCTCCCCTCCCGGAGGATCCGCCTGGGCGGGTGGTCGTCCGGGTTCCCCGCGACGACTCGATGGACCGCCAGCGGATTCCATGGGCCTGCGATCTATTGTCCAGAATCGGCGGCCCGCGGGTTCTGGAGGAACTCGTTCAGGAGTACCGGAACGCGGAGCAGGACTGGCATCGCGCCACTCTCCTTGACACGTTCCGGAAGGAAGGAAGTCCGATGGCCCGTCGCTTGGCCGAGTCGGTTGCACGCGAGGGCATGTAGGGCTCGGGATAGGGTGCCTGCTGGCGATCCCACCGGAGACGGGCTATGGTGAACCGAACAAGGTCGGATTCACCCGCCACTCCCGTTCAGGATTCCCACACATGGGCGATGCCAGGAACCAGCCCCAGCCGGCCGCAGCCGTCCTCCCGCCCGAGGACGACTGGGATCCCGGCGAGCTGACGCCGGAGGAGCGGCGCGAGCTGCGGCGGCGGATCCGGGATCACGAGAACCCGGTGCGGTATGTCCTCTTCTCCGACATCCTCCCCGGGCGGCGCTGGCGGCTGTTCCTGAACCTGTCCGACGACACCTTCTGCAACGACCTCGGCACCGCGTCCCTGTTCAAGCGCAAGCAAATCGCCCTGGCCGTGGCCGAGGCCTGGACCGAGGGGCGGAATCGGGATCTGCTGGTCGCGAAAATCACCATCCGAGGCGGGAAGCGCAAGGTGCTCCAGTACGAGAAGAAGCCCAGGTCGGGGTGAGCTGTGGGATGTGAGGTGTGGGATGTGAGGTTTAGGATGTGGGATGTGAGTCGTGGGTTCGCGTAGCTGCCCTCACTGAACCCTGAACCCTATCCCCTCGGCGCCGCCGCCTCGCCGCCGGTGTTGACCGGCCACGACGCCCTGACCTACCGTCTCGCAATTGCCCCTC
>PXDE01000126.1 GCA_003566475.1 PVC group bacterium
CTCCTCGGGAACCTCCTGGTCCCCACCGGCTTCCACCAGGATGTGGAAGTGGTTGTCCATGATGGCATGGGTGTGCAGCCGAACCCCGCAGAAGGCCCCGCAGGCCCGCATGAGGTCCGTGAACCGGTCCTTCTCGGCCGGCCCCAGGCGCATCACCCGGTCCACGATGCGGCTCATCACATGGTAGCAGGTCCGCCCCTCTCCCTTCGCTCTCGGCGTTCGCATGGCGCTGTCCTCCGGTGGTCGGCCCGGCGGAATGCCGGGCCTCTACTCCTATAACAGGAAACTGACGGGCTCTTTGCCGAAGAAAAATGACCTGAGCCCGAGAAAAGTTGGCCTGCCTCCCGAAACAGGGCCTGTCCCTTGGCCGCAGAGAAGACCTGTCCCTATGGGATCCTGGCCTGTGGCGAACACCTGTCCCCATCAACCCCAAGCCACAGAAAAGACCTGTCCCTTTATCTCGCATCGCCCCAGAGCACCCGGGGGAGGGCGTTGCCACGCAACGCAGGTGGTACGGAAGGAGCCGTGCAAGTCTTCCCAGACAGGATGCTAATCGACCAGGGGCGGCAAACCCGGGTCAGATGCCCGCCGGGTGCAGCAGTTTTCGGTCGAACGAAACCAGGACGCTTCAGTCTCTTGCCGCGAACGGCTCGGCATCCCATCGATAGTCATCGGGATTCTCCCCGGGGGGCGGATCGGCCACGACCGCCCATCCGTCGGGCCCGGTTTCGAACCGCAAGTTTGCCGCATGGCGCGAAGCCCGCCAGGCGGCTTCGGGAAGGTAGCTCCCAACCAGTGCCTCCAGTTCCTGCGGAAGGTGGCCGTGATCCGTCTGGTGGCCAAGCACCGCCACCACCGCCGCCGAGGCCACCGCGGAAAGCTCGCCCTGCTTCGCCCTTTGTGCTGCAAACTCCGCGGCTTCGAAGGCAAACGGGGCGTACGCGAGCCCAAGGGGATCCTGGTAGAAGAGCCATCGCCACCCGAACGGCAACGCCTGGAGCCGCTCCCGCAGCCGAGTCGCAACCGGATCCGACGGAACCTCGGCCTCCCTGACTAGGTGCTGGTAGAGCGCGGTCAGATTGCGCTCCATGCCTTGGCGGGAACTGCCCCGAATTACGCCGAAGAAGCGGCGGGTATGATTGACCGCAGGTGAAATGTCCATGAGATCCTGTGTTACGTAATCCCAGGGGTCGAACTCCGGATCTCGGAGGGTGATCAGGTCGGTCTGGGCTTGGAGCCGAAGCCTCTCGACCTGGGGCTGGCCCTCCCCGGCGGCAAGGAAACGTTCGATCCATTGTGCCCTTACCGCCGATGGGAGGTTGTGCGCCGCAGCCACCCGACGGGCGATGGCGCTCAGGGTGATCCGGTTCGTCGAGGCGACGAGCGCTTCGGTAGGCAGTCCTCCCCGTTCGAGGATTCGCGTCATCTCCAGCCCTAGGACCAGTCCTTCGGTGGCCTGATCCCAATCCTGGGCCGCCGCGTCCCGGACGATACGGAGGGTTAGCAGAGACGATGCCCGTAGGGCAGGCATGGTGAGGCCAGAAGCCTCGTTGAGGTTGTCTGGAAAAGGCATCCGCGCTTCGGGATCCTTGATCGCTTCCCGGAGCAGACCCAGAGTCGGCTCCAAAAGGTCGGCCGCTCCGCGGATCTGCGCTTCGTTCTGGGGAGGCCATCCGTGCTCACGGACCTCCCGGGCCATTCCTAGCCAGTTGGCGGGCCGTTCCGGCACCGCGCCGAGCGCTTGCAGGAACAGGTCCGTGCCGCTTCCGGGCACCACATCGGCCCGGTCCAGAAACCCCAGCGCGGGCGTAAGATCCACCTCCGGGAGTGGCTCGATCCACGGCTTCCGGTAGGCCAGGAAAGCTGCGGGGGGCCCGATCAGCGCGGCGAGAACCACGACGCATCCCTTTTTCATGCCCCGCTCCTACTCCTGCCCGGCCCCGCTGTCCAGCCTTGGGCCAGCGGGACCAGGAACTACAATGGGACAGGTCTGGTCGCCTGACAGAAGACCTGTCCCTTTCGGCCCACGCGCGATCCGGACCCGCTGCCCCGTATCCTGGATCTGGCGAGGTAGACCTGTCCCTGGCTAGGGTGGCGAAGGCATGGACTGCCCATACGGCGGGTTGCGGCGGGTGCGTCGGACGGGGTAGGGTCGGGGCATGCGAATCGACCGACGCCTTTTCTTTGCCGCCTGCACCCTGGGAGCCTTCATGACGTCTCACGCCCTGGCCGGGATCGACCCGGAGTTCATCGCCGAGTCCGACCGCCGCATCGAGGCGCACCGCAAGGGGGACTTCGCCGTGGACCTGCCGGCGGAGCGGATGGCGGACGCGGAGGCCCGCGGGGTGTCGGTACGGCTGGTCCGGCACCGGTTTCAGTTCGGGATGTGCCTCACGGGCAACCCGGAGTCGCCGCATCCCCGCGAACGGCGGTACTTCGAGTTCGTGCGGGAGAACTTCAACACCGTGGTGATGGAGAACGCGGCCAAATGGTACGCCACCGAGAAGGTGCCGGGGACGCTGACCTACGAGGACGCGGACCGGCTGCTGAAATGGGCCGACGACCACGGCCTGACCATGCGCGGCCACACCCTGTTCTGGTCCAAACCCAAGTTCGTGCAGGAATGGGTGCAGGAACTCGACGAGGAGGCCCTCCGGACGGCGGTGGAACGGCGGCTGGAGAACGTGGTCACCCGCTACCGGGGCCGCCTTTCGGCCTGGGACGTGAACAACGAGATGCTCGACGGCTCGTTCTACCAGGACCGCCTGGGGCCGGAGATCCGGCCCTGGATGTTCCGGCGGGCCCAGGAGCTCGACCCCGACACCCCGCTGTTTGTGAACGAGTACGGCATTCTGGGCAGCGAGGAGAAGACCGCGCGCTACCTCGCCCTTATCCGCGGCCTCCGCGAGGCCGGAGCGCCGGTGGGGGGCGTGGGCATCCAGGAGCATGCCAGCGAGCGGCTGGTGCGGGGGATGCGCCCGGATCGGGAAGACCGGCCGGAGCGCCGGGAATGGTACCACATCCATCCCCGCGAGGCCTGGGCCAGCCTCGACGCCGTAGCCGAGCTGGGCCTGCCCATCCATCTTACGGAGATCAGCGCCCGCACCCCCAGTCAGGAGGAGCGGGCCGACGCCATCGAGACCATCCTGCGGGTGGGGTTCGCCCACCCGTCGGTGGACCTGATCCTGCTCTGGGGCTTCTGGGCCCGCCGCCACTGGCTGGGGGCGGACGCGGCCCTGGTCGACGCGGACTTCAACCTCCTCCCCGCCGGCCGGCGCTACCGGCAGCTCGTGCACGAGACCTGGACCACCCGGATCGAGGACCTGCGCCCGGACGAGGAGGGCCGACTGCGGTTCCGGGGCTTCTTCGGCACCTACGAGGTCACGGGCACCGATGCCGATGGCGAGCCCTGGGCGCATCGGGCCGAGCTGGGGCCGTAAGGGGGAAGTGTCGGCCGCTGAACGGCCCTGAGACACGCTGAAGACCGCCGCTCTCCCTCGCAGACTCGGTCGAGCGGCCGCCCGCCTTCGCCAGGCTACGGCGCGGCAGGCTACAGGACGCTGGGTACTGCCGTGGTGTCTTATCGTCCCCATCCGGCGCCGGGCCCCGCCTGCACTGAGACACCATGAACGCTGTCCCCCACAAACCGCCGGCCACCAACAGGATGCCCCTGACGTGGCACGGTGCTTCCAGCCCGTGCCACGGGGTGCCGCCCGGCGGCGGCTTCACTTCGTCAATTTGCCTTCGTCAATCTTCAATCTTCGGCTTTCCCGCATCCCGCATCCCGCATCCCGTACCCCGTATCGCCCCCGCCGTCCCACGCCCTATCCGGCTGAACCACGGCGGTGCAGAGGCGCTCACTGCCGCCCGGCTTCCCTTGTCGGAAGCCGCCGTGCTAGGGTCCGCGCATGACGGACGCGCCCAGAAAGGAATCGGTGGTGATCCAGCAGGAGCTGGCCCGGGGGTCGAAGGTGGCGGCCTACCGGGATCTGGTCATCGGCCGTCCCGGGTGGCGGGCGCTGGTGCGGTACGAGCTGGTCATGCTGCTGAGCCAGAACGTCCCCGGGGCCCTGGGGCTGTGGCTGCGGTCCAAGCTCTATCCCTGCCTGCTCGGGGCCTGCGGCCGGGGGGTGGTGTTCGGCAAGGACGTGGTACTGCGCCATCCCCACAAGATCCGGGTGGCCGACGGGGCGGTGTTCGACGACCATGTGGTGCTCGACGCCAAAGGCCGCGACAACGCCGGAATCGAGGTGGGCGAAGGGACGTTCGTGGGCCGGAACTCGATTCTGTCCTGCAAGAACGGCGACCTCACGCTGGGCCGCCGGGTCAACATCGGGTTCCACTGCGAGGTGTTCAGCGGGAGCCGGGTGACTCTGGGCGACGACGCGATGCTGGCCGCCTACACCTATGTGGTGGGGGGTGGGCATGACTTCGACGACCCCGACCGCCCGGCCAGCGTCCAGGGCCGCAGTTCGCGCGGCGTGGAGATCGGGGCGGGGGTCTGGCTGGGCGCGGGGGCGAAAGTGCTCGACGGGGTCACCGTGGGGGCGGGAACCATCGGGGGGGCGGGGGCGGTGGTGACCAAGAACCTTCCGGCCGACGTGATCGCCGCTGGCGTGCCCGCCAAGGTGGTGCGGGAGCGAGCGCCGGCATCGGAAAAGGAGATGGGGCGCGGAGAAGGTGGTCCGTAGCGTCGGCATCATCGAGAGCCGACTGAAAGCCCGCAGGGAGACAGACATGGGGACGCGGTGGATCGGCATGGGTATCGGGTTGCGGATGGGGTGCTCCGCCCGGCCTCCGGAGCGGAGCCTCCGCTCATGAGCACCCTTCTGGACGCGATTGCCCTTCGATGGCCGCCGCGGGACCGGACGCGGATGCTGGTGGCGCGGGACCGGCGGGTGGCCCGGCTGGTCGCCGACGCGTATGCCCGGGTGCCCGGATTCCGGAGGCGAATGGATCGGGCGGGGCTTGGACCGGAAGATCTCCGGTCGGCGGACGACCTCCGGCGCCTGCCCCCCGTCGGCAAGGCCGATCTTCGGGCCGACGGTGACGATGCGCTTGTCGGCGGCGCCCGGAATTCCCGCCTCTGGGTCAAGTTCACCACCGGTTCCACCGGCCAGCCCCTGCATATTGTCCGCACGGCCGGCGAACGCCTTCTCGGGACGTTGGTCCAGCGACGCCGGATGCGGGCCTATCCGACCCCCTTTCGGGCGCGGATGGTGGCCATCAGCATGCACGGAGGGAAGACGGATCCCGACGCCCGGCAGCGCCGGTGGGCGGCGGCCTCGGACCTTCTGCAGGGGCGGCGGATCAACCTCGACTGCCGCCTCCCTCCGGAGGAGCTGGCCCGGCGCATCGGGGAGGCCAGGCCCGCCATCGTCCTGGGCTACGCGGGAACCCTGGCCGCCATTGGCGACCACCTCACCCGACACGGCCCGCTCCTTCACCCCCCCCGCTTCCTGCTCTCGGGAGCGGAGACCCTGACCCCGCTCCGCCGACGCCAGATCACCGACGGCTTCCGGGGTCCGGTCTTCGACTATTACGGCGCCATGGAGATGGGGATCATCGCCTGGGAGTGCCCGCAGACCGGGCTCTACCACCTCGCGGACGACCACGTGGTGCTGCACCTGGTCCGGGACGGCGTGCCCGTCCCCTTCGAGGACGGTGCCTGCGGCGAGGCGGTGCTGACCAACCTCCACGCTCGGGCCATGCCGTTCATCCGCTACCGGCTGGCCGACGCTTTGGTGGCCGGGCCCACGCCATGCCCGTGCGGCGCGCCCTGGGCCACTCTCCGCAGGGTCGAAGGCCGCTGGATCGACCATTTCGTCCTTCCCGACGGATACCTGGCCCATCCCTTCGGCATCTCGGAGACCTTTGTCACGAGCTCGCCGTTCCTCCGGCAATATCAGATGGTCCAGGAGGCCCCGGACCTCCTGCGGATCCGGGTCGTGACGGACTCCCCTCCGCCGGAGACCTGGGGCGCCGAGGTGGAACGTCGGATCCGGAAACACCTCGGGCACCCGGTGCGGGTGGACATCGAGCGCATGGATGCGCTGCCCCCAGCGCCGGGCGGCAAGCACAAGCTCTTCGAATCGCGGGTGCCTAGGACAGGAGCAGATCCAGATCCTCGGGGGTGAGGCCCCGAAGCACGCTGGCGTCGGCGTTCATGATGGCGTCGGCGAGTCGGCGTTTGGAGGCCTGGAGGGCGAGGATCTTCTCCTCCACCGTGTCCTTGGCCACAATCCGGTAGGCGAGCACCCGGCGGGTCTGGCCGATGCGGTGGGCGCGGTCGATGGCCTGCGCCTCCACCGCCGGGTTCCACCAGGGGTCGAGCAGGATCACATAGTCGGCGGCGGTGAGGTTCAGGCCGAGCCCGCCCGCCTTCAGGCTGATGAGAAAGATCCGGCAGTCCGGATCCTCCTGGAACTCCCGGACCCGGGCCTCGCGGTCGCGGGTCCTGCCGTCGAGGTAGGTGTGCCGGAGGCCCTTGCGGTCGAGGTCGCGCCGCACCAGGTCGAGGAAGCTGGTGAACTGCGAGAAGACCAGGGTCTTGTGGCCCTCCTCGGCGGTCTCGGCCAGCATGCCCTCCAGCACCTCGAGCTTGGCGCTGGCGTGGTTGCGGTACTTGAGGTCCACGAGGGCGGGATGGCAGGCGGCCTGGCGCAGGCGCAGCAGCGCCTCCAGCACCATGATCTTCGACCGTCCCAGCCCCTTCTCCTCGATCACCCCCTTCAGCGAGGCGCGGAAGGCGTCCCGGAGCTGGTTGTAGTGGCGGCGCTGGGCGGGCGGCAGCTCGCAGTAGATGGTCTCCTCGCTGCGGGCGGGAAGGTCGGTGGCCACCTGCTCCTTGGTGCGGCGGAGCATGAACGGCCGCAGGGCCCGGCCCAGCAGGGCATGGCGCGGATCGTCCGGCTCGGTCCCCGGCCGGAACAGGTCGCCGAAGGCCGCGTTCCGGCCCAGCATGCCCGGGTTGAGGAACTCGAACAGGCTCCACAGCTCGCCGAGGTGGTTCTCGATGGGGGTGCCGCTGAGGGCGAGCCGATGGGCCCCCTTGAGCAGCCGGCAGGCCTTGGCGGTGTCGGTGGCCGCGTTCTTGATGGCCTGGGCCTCGTCGAGGACCAGGCAGTCGAACGTCACCTCGCGCAGGGCGAGGATGTCGCGCCGCAGGGTGCCATAGGTGGTCAGCAGCAGGTCGTGGTCCCGCGGCCGCTCCAGCAGGGCGGCCCGGCCCGGCCCGGCATAGGTGGCCACCCGCAGCGACGGGGCGAACCGTTCCGCCTCGCGGGCCCAGTTGAACATGAGCGACCGGGGGGCCACCACCAGCGAGGGCGGGGCCTCCGGCGTCCGGCGGGCGGCCACGGCGGCCAGGGCCTGGATGGTCTTGCCCAGCCCCATGTCGTCGGCCAGGCAGCCGCCCAGCCCCAGCCGCTGGAGGTACTGGATCCAGCCCAGCCCCTCGCGCTGGTAGGCGCGGAGGACGCCCCGGAATCCCGGCGGCGGATCGGCGGGCGCGACCTCGCCCAGCCCCTTCAGCTCCGCGCGGAGGCTCTCGAACCCGGGGTCGGCGGTGGCCTCCGCCTCGCCTTCCAGGAGCGCGCCGATCAGCGGGGCCTGCGCGCGCCGCAGGCGCAGGCGCTCGCCGTCGAGATCCCCCATGTCGGCCAGCCACCCGTAGCGCTTCAGCCAGTCCTCGGGCAGCATGCCCACCGTCCCGTCGCCCAGCTCGACCTGGGTCTCGCCCCGCCGCAGGGAGGCCAGGACCGCCGCCCAGTCGGCCGAGGCCTCGCCGAACTGGACGTCGCCCTCGAGGTCGAACCAGTCCGTCCCGGACGCCACCCGGAGCCGGGTCGTCCCGGCGGTCCGCACCACCCGGCCTTCGGCCTCGACCCGCCAGCCCCGCTCCAGGGTCCGGGCGGCGGCGGCGGGAAACGCGGCGGCGGCCAGCCGGTGGGAATAGCCCGGTTTGGGCGGGGTCTCCCGGCCGGGCAGCAGGCCGTCCAGGGCCCGGTACGCCGTCTCCGCCGCCCCCTCGGCCTCGGGATCGCGCACATGGCAGGTACGCGCCTCGGCGTCGTAGATGGCCTCTCCCGGCGCCGAGGCCGCCACTTCCCGCTCCCCGTAGGCGAACCAGAGCCCGGCGTGCAGCTTGCCCGCGCCCGCGTCGGGGGCTCCGAACACGCGGAGGACCGGCGTGGGCGACGTCACCACCCGCGAGAACTCCAGGCTGGCCGGCACCCGCACGGGGGCCCGGCCCGCCTGGTTCATCACCAGGGCCAGCCAGTCCGGCCCCTCCGCCCGGGGCACCGGCAGGGGCCCCCGCTCCTTCAGCACCATGGCCAGGGCGTGGAGCCCGTGCGGGTCGTAGGGCGCCATCTCCCCGGCGAACACCGCCCATCCGGCGGCCAGGAGGAGGGCGGGGGCGTCCAGGGGCCGGACCTCGTCGCCGCGCATCAGCCGTCCGTGCACCCGGAAGGTGTCGCCGTCCTCCTCCAGATCGAACCCGAACGCCCACGGGACGCCGGTCTCGATGCGCAGGGCGGAGGCGGGGGTGGGGTCGAACCGGCGGCTTCCGTCGGCCAGATGCAGACGGCCGTCCCCGGCCATGCGGGGGAGGAGCAGCCGGGCGGTCTCCGACGCCAGTTCCGCGACGCTGGTGCGGGAGGGGCTCCAGTAGTACTCGCGGGCGGCGCTTCCGGCGAGCAGGGCGATCACCTCCCGGTCGGTGGCCTGGGGAAGTTCGGCGGCGGTGTCGGCCTCGAAGGCGAACGGGGTGCACTTGGTCCAGCCGCCATTCTTGCGGGGGCGCCTCGAGCAAACCTGGATCACCGGCCGCTGGCGGCGTTTCGATTCGTCGGGGAGCAGGAAGTAGAACAGCTCAGTGCCCGGATCGAGGGGCCGCCGGAACCCGGACGACGGGGACGGCTGCCCCCGCGAACGCAGGGCCGACTCCATGACCTCCCGCCAGCCCGGGGCCGGGGGCGGGGACGGGCGGGGCATGGCGGCGCCGCGGTGATGGAGGATGCGCTCGGCGGTGGCGGGGCCGAAGCGGCGGGCGAGGTCGCGGAACACCTGGGCGTCGTGGGCCTCCTCCGCGTCCCCTTCCTCGTCGTATCCGCCCTCCTCGTCATCCAGGTCGTCGAACTCAACCTGATGGAACGGCATGCCCTCCGGATCGAGCAGGTCGAGCGCGGGCTGAGGGCGCGGGCTATCGAGAAGGCCCTGGTCCTCGGCGGCGAGGATGGTGGCCCAGATATGCTTGCACACCAGGCCCCGGTCGAAATAGGGGCAGGTGCAGGTGGCGTCGACGGGGGTGCCCTCGGACCAGGCCAGGTCCACCTCGTAGGTCTCCGTGCCCCGCACATTCGCGGCCACCCAGCCCTCGTCGAGGTCCACGAATCCCACCCGGCGCTGACGGAAGTACGAGTTCCCGCGCTCCCGCACGGCCCGTCCCACGAGGCGGGCCACCTGCTCTGAAAATGGTCTGGGCATTCCGTCAGGATAGCACGCCGGAACCATGCAGCGGAACCGCGAATGGACGCAAATGAACGCTAATGGGGACAGGGTGGAGCCACACCCTGGACGCAGGCCGAACCCACGCACGGAATGGTGAGCGCCCTACGCACCCTCCGCCACTCTGGACTTCGCGTCCATTGGCGTTCATTCGCGGTTCAGAACGGCCTGCTCTGAGACACCCATGCACGCCATTCCACGCACACCATTGCCTGCCACCAGGAAGGCCCCGACGTGGCACGGGGGCGCCTGCCCCCGTGCCCTGCCCCCAAGAGGAGACGACGGCCCCGGGAGAAATACCGTGCCACCCGAGGGCTCCCAGAGGCCCGGGGGGAGGCCCCCCCGGGCCACGGGAAGGCCGCATCCCGTATCGCGCATCCCGTATCGCGCATCCCGGATCACGCCCGCCGTCTCGCTCCCCATCCGGCTGAACCCAGCAGTCCAGCGGCGGGGACTGATGACTGAATCGCCCCTCCGGGGCTTGGGGGCGCCGGGGGCAGGACAACCGAGGCTGAGCCCCGAAGGGGCGATTCAGTCCAGCCCAGGGCGAAAGCCCTGGGGGCAAGTGTTCTACGTGATCAGGAGCCCTGAAGGGGCGATTCAATGCAGGGCGCGTGCCGCGTTTGATGGACGCGAATGCACGCCGGCGGACACGCGGCCCAGGGCGCGGCCGCGACAGGAACGACTCCGACCCGCGCCTGGGAACGCGCCCCTCGGCCCTCCTGCCCCGTCCAGACCTTGGACCATCTCGTCCAGACCTTGGACGAAACGGTCCAGACCTTGGACGACGTCGTCTTTCGCGCCCCGCACTTGACAAAACCCCGTCCTCGCCGGGTAATCGCCCTCAGCATGGCCGCGAAACCCAAGAAGAGCCCCACCGCCCGCGCCCGGCCCGCCGCGACAAGGGCTTCTTCGTGTCCTTCGCCTACTCCGACGACGCCCTCCGCGAGGTCGACGCCATCTTCCGGTCCACGGGCCAGGTCATCATCCCCCTCACCGTGACCGAGATCCTCAACGAGCAGCTTGCGAGGAAGCTGGTGTGAAGGGATTCGTCACCCTTCCTGCTGCTTCCGGGCACCTCTGACAAAGGCGAGAGCTAGACCCACGATCGTGCTGCCGATCACCCAGGCTGCTGCCTGCGGATGTCCAGCCTCGACGATTCTCCAGGCCAACCAGAGCACCAGGACAACAGCCGCCATTCCCAAACACCTGTCCGACGAAGTTCAGGGTGATGGCCCAAGGAAGCCTCTTGCGCTCGATAGCAATCCGGTGGTCCTGCTCCTTCTCGGCCATAGTCAAGAAGCGTTCGGTTGAACCAGGGAGCAGGGCCTCGTAATGCTGGGCATCCAGGGGGGACATTACCGGCCCCGACCACGACGAAACTTGGGCCGTCCGCGTTACCGAGGGTCCAGAAGCCTTGCCTGTCCCGGACGGAGCTCCCGACCGTTGCGGAGAGCCAGGGACGGTGCCCCGACGGGGGCTAGGGGGCCGAGACTTCTTCGGCACCAGTGGAGTTCTCCGCGTCCAGCACCCCGCCCACGGCGCGGCGGAAATCGTCGCGCAGGGCAAGCACATCGTCGCTGGGGTCCGCGGGCTGGGTACGGAAGTATCCGCCGGTGACATTGAAGACCGAAGCCACCCCGCGCACGACTTCCCTGGCGACAAACCGCGACGTACTCTGACGGATCCTGTTCATAGGCAGAGAATTGTACGCGCCTGGCGGCGACCCTTCAACCACCAAAACCGATCCTGATAACGGCGAGCCTCCCGGGCACCACCCCGAGAACGCCCCTGTCCCA
>PXDE01000281.1 GCA_003566475.1 PVC group bacterium
CTGTGGGACGGCATCCGGAGCGGACAGCGGTCGGGCGTCATCCTGGGCTGGGTGCTGCTGGGGGCCATGGGGTGGTACAAGAACGAGGCGGTGGTCCTCTACGCGGCCGTGGTGGCTGGTGTCGCGGCCGGCTGGCCGGGACGCTGGAGGATCCTCGGATGGTCGGCGGTCGGCCTGCCGCTGCTTCTGGCCTGGCGGGTGGTGGCCGGGATCCTCGGCGCGGAGACCCCCGATTTCGAGTGGGTGTGGCAAGGCGCCAACTCGTGGAACTGGATCGGCCAGGCCTTCCGCGCCGCGTGGTCGGACTACATCCTCGACGGCGCCCAGTCCGCCTGGCTCTGGCCCCTGATCGGCGTCTCCGCCCTCCTCCACCCCGTCCGCTTCGTCCGCACCCCCGAACTCCGGTTCCTGGTGGCCATGCTGGCCGTCTGCCTCACGGGGTACTGCTTCGTCTACGGGTTCAGCACCCTCATGGAGCGCGAGGCCCACTTCCACCTCGCCGCCATTCCCCGCCTCCTCGCCGTCCCCTCCACCCTCATCCCCCTCGCCCTCCTGCCCCTGCTGGCGAACCCGGCCGCAGCCAGACGAACCACCGTAATCGCGGAGGGTACGGAGGCTCGCAGCGGGGCGGCGGATAATGCCCGCAGGCGATAGCCCCCCCGTAGTCCGCTTTCTGCGAAAGCGGACCGCGCACGAAACGAGCCTGCCCAGGCGGAAGAGAAGCCATGGCCGAGCCTTCCTCCCGCCAGGCGCCGAACACGCGCCCTCGCTTTCCCAGAAAGCGAGGTACTGGCCGCCCCCTTCGACATTCAACATTCTGCGGTTCTGCGGTTTCCCCGCATCCCGCATCATGTATCCCGCATCCCCAGACTCGCCACCTCGCCCGGATTTCGCCACCATGCCCTTCGCCATGCCCAAGCATATCGAGACCATCGTAAGGGGCGTCTGCGTCGCCGAAGGGCAGATCCTGCTCTGCCAGAACCGAAAGGCGGAGATCTGCTACCTGCCGGGCGGGCACATCGACTTCGGCGAACCCGCCGCCCGGGCCCTGGAGCGTGAGATTCTCGAAGAGATGGGCCTGCCGTCCCGGGCCGGGCGGTTCCTCGGCGCGGCCGAGCACCGGTTCGTGCAGCAGGGCAAGCCCAAGGCCGAGATCAACCTCGTGTTCGCCCTCGACATCCCCGGCCTCAACCCGGAGGCGGGGCCACCGCCCAGCGCCGAGGCCTGGATCCGGTTCTTCTGGCACCCCCTCGCCGACCTCGCCGCCGTCCGCCTCGAACCCGCCTCGCTCATCCCGGCGCTCGCCCGATGGCTGGACCATGGCCCGGGCTGGGTGGGCATGGAGGACGCGGCCGCGCCATGAGCGACGAAAAGCCGACCACGAAATCCCACCCGTTCGCCTGGGCCGCCGCCGGGATCCTGGTTCTTTGCCTGCTCCCTGCGATCTATTTCGGCGCGGCGGGTTTCATCGCCGGCATGCTCTACCACTGCGGAGTTCCTGAGGATACGCTCCGGACCGCCTTTGCCCCCGTGGTTATGCTGACCGAGCAGTGGACGGCCTACGATGAATTCCTGGACCGGCAGTTCAAACTCATCGGAGTCCCGTAGTCGGACTTTCCTCGTCCAGACCTTGGATGAATCCGTCCAGGCCTTGGACGGCGGTCCGGCTGAGGACCTCCTAGGTTCGACGGCACCGGGTGCGGTACCGCTCACGGCGCGAAAGCTGCTCCCGTATGGCAGAACGAACCGTGAGCGTGGAGTCCAGGTCCGCCTCGTCCAGCGAAGGCAGGCCGGCGAACGCCTCGCCGACCCCGACGTACGCATGATGGCTCCATAGGGTTTCGCCGTCGTCGCCATGCGTCGGCAGTGGGGCCTGGACCGCCGGAAGCGGCTTGCGGACCCCGATGAACACCAGTCGGCGGCGCAACTGGGCGGCCCCGTAGTCGGCGGCGCACAGCAGGTTGGAGGTGAAATGATAGCCGAGGCGGTCAATCTCGGCCTGGATCTCCCGAAGCAGCTCCCCTCCGGCCACCCCCCGCAAGTTGGCAACGTTCTCCATGATGAAATAGACCGGTCGGGCACGCTCCACGTATCGGAGGAATTCGAAGATGAGCTGGCCCCGAGGGTCGTGTGTCCCCCTCTGCTTCCCGGCCTGACTAAACGCCTGGCAGGGCGGGCCGCCAAAAAGCAGAGGCAGTTCACCAGGGCCGACTCCACAGAGGTCCAGCACGTCCATCGGCTCGGTGGTGGTAATGTCCTGTTCGACCACGTGGACGCTCGAACCGAAATTTCTGCGGAGAGTCGCACAGCAGTCATGATCGACCTCGAGGCACGCCTTTACGTCGAAGGACAGTCCCTGGTGCCGCGCCTGCAAGACGCCGATGTCCATTCCCCCCGCGCCGGAGAACAGGCTTAGCGCGGGAAGGCAGCCGCCGTCCTTGCCGATGGCCAGTCCCTTCGGCTGGTGGCGTTGGGCATGTTCAAGGACAGCCGAGGCGGCGGCGACAGCCAGCGGGACCGGAACAGCGTTGCCCACCTGACGCTGCACGCTCGTCAGGGTTCCATGGAACAGGAAGTCGTCCGGGAACCCCTGAAGCCGGGCCGCTTCGCGGGGCGTGATGTACCGGTTCTCCGCAGGATGGACGAACTTGTTGAACACGTAGCCCGTCACCGTAAGGGAGGGCCGTTGTGGATCGAGCCGGATGATCCGAAGATTGGGTCCTCCGTTCCGATTGGGATCCTCCTTCACGTAGTAGCGGAAGCTGTCGTGCCACAGATCTTCGGGGAGATCCTGCATCTTCTGGCCGACCTTCAGGGCGTTGATCCGCTTCTGGACTTTCGGCCCCACCCGCCGGGGGATGTGGCTGAACTCCCGCAGGCTGAGGGTGCGGCTAAGCATGGTCCTCCTCCTGCCAGTCGAGCACCTGCCGGAGCCATTCATGGCGCATATGGCTGCGGGTGAAGGAGACAATCCCGTCGAACAGATTGTAGAGATCCCCTGCAGCCCGGTCCTCTCCCCACCCCCAGATGATGTCCTCGTAGGGCTTCAGATATCCCTCGTAGTGCCGTGCCGCATGGACATTACTGGCCAGGCCGATCAGGAGGGTCCAGTTTCCCGTGTCGGTTCGCCGGTTCTCCACGCCGAGTTTCAGGGCCTGGAAGGTCGCCTTCTTGATGTCATCGGTTCGGTCAAGCCCTACGCTCGTCTTCCCGTCGGAAATCGACCCCTTCAGCTTCCCGCTCGCCTCGCGAGGCCATCCGTCCCCTGGCGACGGAGGACGCCCGCACGCGCCGGTGAACCAGAACACCGGATCTTCGGCACGCTTCTCCCCGTAGGCACCCCACATAGCCGCCCATGCCCGGAAATACCGAAGAGCGATCGAGGGCTCTCTCGCCAACGAATCGGCCAGCGCGAGGTCGAGCGGTCGATCCTGGCCGATGGAGCCTGCCTCGACCTGGATCTCGAAGGGCCCGTCGGGTGACGGGATAAAGAGCGCGCACTCCGCCAAGTGCAGGTTTCGCGAAATGCCCACCGTGTGGTTGTGCGCCAAAGTCGCCCCCGTCTGCATCGAGGATGCCGAATGGGTCCGGCAGACTGGCGGAGTGAACAGAGGAGCCGCTTTCACTTCGGCGAGAAAGACCACGCGTCTTGCCTCGTCTACGACGGCCAGGTCGATCGGCTCACTTGCGTTGTGCACCCGGCAGTCGTTCTTCCCAGTCTGATGGAAGTAGGCCGAGACGACTTCGCGGAACGCAAGGGCGGTGGTGGGACCGATCTGACCCGAACCAGGTTTGTGTCCAGGCTGGTGGACGAAACGGCCCTGGAGAGTGCAGGCGGGGCACGCGTTGAGGTAGGTGTAGAAGTCCCTTTCGGCGTGCCCGCACCAGAGCCATGCTTCCGGCTTCACGTATTGGTAGAACTTGCTGGCCACCACCAAGTCGAAAGAAGCGGCCAGGCGTAAGGAAAGCGGAATCTCGGGAGATGTCTCGCGGAGCGCCATGCCGACAAGTGCCATCGCCAAAGGATTCTGATCCGGTGCGGTGGCCTCTCCGATCTTTGGAGCGAGGGTCTTGGGCAAGGCGTTGTTCATCTGGGTCGGCTTCCCGTTTAGGGGACGTTGCCGGAGCGGCGTCTCCTGCTCAAGCGATTTCGCAAGGAGAAAGACATAGCGAGGACATTAGGCCAACCGCTCCAGCATCTCGCTCGGGTCAGCCTCGGCCAGGGACTCGGGCTCGCGCCGGGGGTCGAGGCGCTGGCCGGCCTGCTCGTACCAGGCGTTGCGGGCGGCCGGGTCGGGGAAGTGCCGCCGCGCCCAGGGGCTGAGCCAGCCCAGGCCGCCCGCCCGCTCCAGCACGCTGTGGGCGTACACGATGTGGCCACCCCGGCGGAACTCGGGCAGCAGCGGGGCAAGCTCGGCGCTGGCGAAATCGTCCACGAACTTGTTGCCGGGAGCGTTCATCTCGGTGCCCGCGATGATGGGCAGATGCCGGGTCCGGGCCGCCGCCACGAACGCCTGGAGATTCTCCACCAGCTCGTTCCTCTCCCCCGGGACGTAGTTGCGGTCGGGGATGATGTTGACCGCCACCGTGCCCGAGGCCATGGCGTTGTCGAGCAGGGCCCCGGGATCGCGTTCGCCCGCGCTGCGGCCATCCAGCCAGGCCAGGCAGGGCAGACCGCCGCAGGTGGCCACGAAGGCGTTGAACTCGGCCATGGGCGGAAAGGTGTCCGGCCCCGGCCGCACATAGCCCACCCCGCCCTCCTTCATGGTTTTGGCCCGCAACGTCTTCTCCAGCTCCGCGTCGCCCGGCACCTCCGTCCAGGCCGTGCCCAGCGTGCCGTTCCAGTAGGCCAGCAGGTCGGCGTCGTCGGGAAACCGCGCCCGGGCCTTGAGATTCCAGGCGTGGCAGATGTGGCGCTCGGTGGCATTGCCGGCGGGGGTCAGAGGAACCACGTCGGCGTCGTAGTCGAGGGTCACCGGGGCCAGCGCCCCGTTCACCCGGGCGATAAGGTCGAGATTGCGCTCCCGCGCTGTCCGGGCAAGGCGGTCGAGGAAGGGCTGCGCCTCGGCGCTCGGTTCGCCCCGAGGCATGCCGATGCCCATGTGGTAGGTGATCCCCGGCTCGCCCGGCGAACTCATCTCGAGGTCCGCGAACTCGGGCACGAACACCCGGGTCTCGATGCTGCCGAAGCCTTTCAGGCCCAGAGCCTGGCGGGCCGAGCGGAACTCCTCGATCCCGTCCAGAGTGTCGAAGTCCACGATGCCGGCCTGATCGAGTCCGGCGACGCGGGCTCGCCAGGCGAAACCGGTGGGCGAATACCCGTAGGCGTTGTAGGAGAAGATGGTGTGGCTGTGATGGTTCACCCAGCCCGACGGGGGCGGCAGGAAGCTGGAATCCCGCTCGGCGACGGCAAGAAGGCGCTTCAAGGCGGCGGCGCGGCGGCCGGCGTCAAAATGGTCGAGTTCGTGTTCCGAGACGTGGAGATCAGGGCGGGGCGGGGGCGATTGCATGGGGACCAGTCTGCGGAACCGGCGGGGGAGGGTCAAGCGGGGCCGGAGGGCCCGACGTGCCGCGCCTACGGGTCTGGCCACCGCTGCGGCACCCGGACCACCGAATCGGGTTCGTAGCCCAGCGCGGCCAGAACCCCGACCAGCTCGTCCCATTCGGCCTCCGGGATCTCCGGGGTCCGGGCCATGATCCAGGCGTAGTCGCGCTTCTGACGGCCCACGATGGTGCGGGTGTACGCCTCATCGAGATGGACGATCCGGTAGTCCGCCTTCACCGGCCATACGAAGCGCATGCCCCACCGGGCGTTGGTGTCGTCGTCGAGGACGAATCCCCGGGGGCGGTAGACCTTCTCCGGTCCGTCAAACCCGCCTCTTCGGAAGGAGAAGGTCGTCTGGATGGAACCGTCGGGCCTCCGCTCGTAGGTTTCCACCGCGTTATGGGCGCCACGCTCCAGCCAGGTGAGGATTCCCCCCAGAACATACCAATCGCCCATGAACCGATCCAGGTCCACATGGGGAACGGTGGGCATGGGCGGATGGCGCACGGTCGAGCATCCCATAAGAAAGGCCGCGGCAAGCGGAAGCGGTAGAAGCCGGTTGAACATCGCTCAGGTTACTCCACCGAGGTGAGACTGACCAGCCCTCCTCGTGCCTTCCCACAGACCCGCCTTACCGATCCCGGTACCGACAAGAGACGAAAAAGACGAAAAAATACTGTTGACACCCCGGGGCAATGACCATAGCGTATTATGCGTCAGATCAGTCCGAGGGGTGTTTGGTTCTTGTAATCCCCCAGCCTGTGGAGGCGAGATGAACGCGAAGGCCTACGAGATCCTGACGGTAGCCTCTGCCGATGACCCCGGCGACCTGGCTCCTGCCATGCCTCCCGATCATGGCCACCTGGAGGCGGAAGGGCCTGGACGCTCTGCCGGGGGCGGTTCGCCGGAATCGGGCGGGCCGATGTCGCCTGATGATCGGGATGTGCTGGCCGACAAGGACCGGGAGATCGACGCGCTCCGGGATCTTGTGCGCGAGTTCGAGAGCGCCCTGTCCGACGCCCGGCGCTCCAGCAACGGGCATGGCTCGGGAAACGGGGAGTCGCACCGGATGCTGAACGACCAGGTCCGCTCGCTGCGACAGGAGGTGGCCGACCGTACCCGGACCATCGCCAGCCTGAAGGTTCAGCTCGATGCCTGCCATAACGCCATGTCCCGGCACGAGCAGACGGTGCGGCTGGTCCGTCAGGAACTGCAAGACGCGCGGGAGAAGAGCCAGGCGCTGGCCATCCAGGTGAAGAACCTGCATGGCACGATTGACTTCCTGAACCACCGCAAGGATGTGGACCGCTACGGTGGCCTGACGCCGGAAGAGGTGGAGCAGGACCGCGAGGAGGCCAAAGCGCAGATCCGGGAGCTGGGTCAGGAACGTGTCGCGCTGACGGAACGGGTTCGCGCCCAGGAGGCGCGGATCACCGAGCTGGAGCAGGCGGCCCGGGCGGCCGCCGATCTCGCCGCGTCTCTGGCCGACGCCCGGAAGGTCAACAGCTCGTCACGACATCCGTGGCGGAAGGTCTTCCGGGGCGCCGCCGCCTCGGGCCGGTAGCGTCCGCCATCGCCTCGCTTCAGGATCCGCAGGAGCAGCCGCAGCCGCCCCCGCCGCAGCATCCGCCACCCCGGGCCATCGGGACTTCCCGCATGCCGCTGCGGGGTTTGGTCAGCGCCCCCAGGCCGCCGGTGATCACCCGGCGGATGGGCTCGCCGGTCTCCGGGTGCCGGGCCAGCGCGTCCTCGTGGATGCTCTGCCGGATCTCATAGCGGCGGCTCCGGCCCCGGCCGGCCATCGTCTCATACACGTACACGGGCATCGTCGTCCTCCTGCATGTGCCCCAAGTCTCTCCGGACGAACCGAAATGTCAACGAAACCGTCGTCTCGGCAGGAGGGGTCAGACCTTAATGCTTGACGTAAAGGTCTGACCCCTATGCAACGCGCACTATTTGCACTTTATATAATGATGCTGTCGCGGGTGTGTCAGGACCAGAGGGCTGACCCGTTCCCAGGACGGTTCTTGATCGCCCAGGGCGAGGTGGCCGATAATGGTTGAATGCGATTGCGCCCACTTCTGACCTTCCCGGAGTCCTCCTGATGCGCGGGGGATGGCAGGGATCCATGGGTTCGGTGGGGGGCCTCACCCGCACTTATGGCCTGCACAAGCACTTCAACCGCGATGACCCGTCCGGGCCGCAGCGCCGGGTAAGCCGGAACCTCCTGCGGCGGGTGGCCGGATATTTCCGGCCCTACTGGCGCCTGTGGGCGACGATCCTGGTCTGCATCGCGGTGGCGGCGGTCGTCGGGGTGCTGCCCCCGTTCTGCGTGGGGCTGATCCTGGACCGGGCCATTCCAGAGCAGGATCTGCGGCTGCTCTGGCTTCTGGCCGGGGCCATGGTGGGCCTGGCGATCACGGCGGGCCTGATCGGGGTGGCCCAGCAGACCCTCACCGCCAGGGCCGGACAGGGGATCATGTATGATCTGCGCAACCAGGTGTTCCGGCATCTTCAGGACATGTCGCTGGGGTTCTACACCGCGACCCGGTCGGGGGAGATCGTGTCGCGGATCAGCAACGACGTGAACGCGGTCCAGGGGGTGGCCACCGGCACCGTGGTGTCCATCGCGTCGAACCTCGCCACCCTCCTGGCCACCTCGGTGGCCCTGTTCACCCGGAGCTGGCGCCTGGCCCTGCTCGCGGTGGCGGTGGTGCCCGCGTTCTACGTCCCCTCGCGGATCGTGGGGCGGGTGCGCCGCCGCCTCGCCGTGCGGGCCCAGACCGAGCAGGCCGGGCTCATGGCCTTTCTTCAGGAGCGGCTGCATGTGAGCGGGGCTCTCCTGGCCAAGATCTTCGGCCAGCAGGAGGCCGACGCGTCGGAGTTCGCGGAGCGGGCCGGGCGGGTGCGCGACCTGTCCATCCGCCAGGATGTGGTGGGCCGGTGGCTGTTCATGATCCTCAGCGTGTTCAGCGCCATGGGGCCGGCCCTCGTCTACGGCTACGGCGGCTTGCAGGTGATGCGCGAGGAGCTCACCCCCGGCCTGCTTGTGGCCTTCGCGGCCCTGCTCACCCTGCTCTACCGGCCCATCATGCAGCTCGCCACCGTGTATGTGGACGTGCAGGCCGGGCTGGCCGTGTTCGAGCGCATCTTCGACTACCTCGACCTCCAGCCGGCCGTGGCCGACCGGCCCGCCGCCGTCCGCCCCGACACCGTGCGCGGCGACATCGCCCTCGACCGGGTGACCTTCCTCTACCCCGGCCCGCCTCCGGACCGGGCCGCGGCCGACGAGGACGCCCCGCCCGCCTTCGCCCTCCGCGAGGTGAGCTTCCGCATCCGGCCCGGCGAGCAGGTGGCGCTGGTGGGGCCCAGCGGGGCGGGCAAGACCACCCTCACCTACCTTCTCCCCCGGTTCTATGACCCCGTCGAGGGGAGGATCACCCTCGACGGCCACGACCTCCGCGACATCGCCCAGGATGCCCTGCGCCGCCACATGGGGATCGTCACCCAGGAGACCTTCCTGTTCCACGCCACCCTGCGCGAGAACCTGCTCTACGCCCGGCCCGACGCCTCGCCCGCCCAGATCGAGGCCGCCTGCCGGGCCGCCCACATCCACGAGTTCATCGCCGGCCTGCCCGACGGCTACGACACCGTGGTGGGCGACCGGGGGTTCCGCCTGTCCGGCGGGGAGAAGCAGCGGGTCTCCATCGCCCGGGCCCTGCTCAAGGATCCGGCCATCCTCATCCTCGACGAGGCCACCAGCAGCCTCGACGCCACCTCCGAGCACCTCATCCAGGAGGCCCTGGAGACCCTGCTGCGGGGCCGCACCTCGGTCATCATCGCCCACCGCCTCTCCACCATCCTCCGCTCCGACCGGATCGTGGTCCTCGACGAGGGGCGGGTGGTCGAGCAGGGACGCCACGAGGATCTCCTCGCCCGCGGCGGCCTCTACGCCGAGCTGTACCGCAAGCAGTTCGGCCGGGTGCTGGCGGGGGCCTAGCCGGGCGGGCGGCCGGGGCGCGGGAGCCTCAGGATGGCCGCACCCTACGCGTCGTCGGCGCTCCGGGATTTCCTGCGTTCCCGGATCCCGACGGCGGACCGGGCCAGCAAGGCCACGGAGCCGGCCAGCACCAGAACCAGCACCAGCTCCACCGACATGCCCAGCAGCGCCTGGGGATTCAGGAGAAAGACCCCGAACCCCACCGCCGCCGCCAGGATGGACAGCACCACCGTCCAACGCGTCATCGTACCCTGACGCCGAATCTCTCTCAGCATCCGGTCCTCATCGTCCATGGCGGGTGACTCCTCTGCTCAGCCGGCGGGATGGAGGCGGGCAAACTCGCGCGCATGGGGGATCTCGGCCACGCCCACCGGACGCAGCCGTGTCGAAGGAACGGTGATCACGGCGGCCGTCCTGCCGGAGAGGGTGACAAACTCCACCTCGAAAGCCTCGCCACCAGGGTACGTGTGCACCACCGCCCCAACATCGCCGGCTTCCAGCCCCTCACCCGCCATCGGCTCGGTTAGGACCACTCTGTCGTGTTCTCGGATCACGGGAGGAATCTACGCCAGAAGAGTGGCCCTGGGCGAGTAGATCCGGATGCTGCGACCCCTCCGGGGTCGGACGGTGAAGTGAAGATACGGGTTCCGGGGGTGTCGCGTCGCTCGACCCCCGGCTAATCGCTATGACCCCTCCGGGGTCAAATGCAGTTCTCGCCACCCCGTAGGGGTGCCAGCCTTTAGCCGGGGGTAAGCGGAGCGACACCCCCGGATCTCCTGTCCCACAAAGGGACCGACCCCGGAGGGGTCGCAGCAGGTCTGGTCTGTGGCGACTGCCGGATCTAGGATCATGGCACGCTCTACAAGGATATGGGCCCGGTGCCTACGGAGGCGTTTCGCGGAGGAGACCCGGAGACCTTCGAGGGCGCGGCCTCGTCGGCAAAGGTCCCCGCCGCCAGGAACCGCCTTGTAAGCCGGATGGCTTCGGGGTGGCGCATGATGAAGGGGTGGGAGACGTCGAGCACCCGGTGGTCGGCCATGCCCTCGACCCGGGTCGAGGCCACGGAGACCTTGCCGTCGTGGGGGGAGGGCAGGCACCAGGCGAACCAGGGATCGGCCGACCGCCGTCCGGCCAGCACCCCCAGCTCGAACTCGGGCGCAGGCAGTTGGCGGGGCAGCGCGCCCGGCCCGGTGCCGAGTTCGAGGAAGGCCGGGCCCAGCGCCCATCGGAACAGCGGCCAGGTCCGGAACCGGTCGGCCACCTCGCTGCCCTGGTTGGGCGGGGCGAGCATCACCACCCGACCCAGATGGGCGGGCGCCCCGTTCGCGGCCACATGGACCCGCCACAGGATCCCGCCCAGCGAATGGGTCACCACGTCCACACGGTCGAACCGGTCCAGGTCCGCCCGGGCCAGGGCGGGTTTCAGGAACTCGCGCACGAGATCCTCCACGCCCATCCGCCGCGACGGGTAGCGGAGGTTGAGCACGGTGGCCCCGTCGGCGCGGAGAGCGCGGGCCAGCGGGGCCATCGACCGCGGGGTGCGGCCCAGCCCATGGAGCAGAATCACGGCGCGGGAGGACGGAGGCATGGGCGGCCCATCCTGGCCCGCGGCCGGGCCCGTGGCCAGCGCCGAAACGAGCAGGATCAGGGTGGCGCTCATGGGGAAGGCATGGATGGGTGGACGGATCGCACATCCCTCATCCTTCCCCCTTCCCCCGCCCC
>PXDE01000380.1 GCA_003566475.1 PVC group bacterium
ACACCGCATCCGGAACATCGCGAACCGTCAACGTCTTCATGGCATCAGACTACGGTAGTCAAAAATGAAGTCAAGCAGGGGATTGCATAATGCAGTCGCATCTTCGAGTCAGAATTGGAGTCGCCAGCTCGGGATCCATTGGGGACAGACCCTTTCTGGCAGATGGGTGCTGAAAAGGGACAGACCCCGGCCCGGGCTGCATGGGGACAGGCCCTGCCGGGGGCGGCGTGAGTCCGTTAGGGACAGACCCTGTCTTGGCACGGATAGGGACAGGCCCTAATGGCATTAGGGACAGACCCTGATTGGCTCATGGAGGCGTAAATAGGGGCAGACCCTTCCTGGCTACAGATGGGGGGGAAAGGAGAGCGACCCGCACATTTCGGATGCTCCGGGTCTGGTTTCCCTTGCCATGGCTCATTCCGCTCGGTAGGGTCCGCCGCTCGAAACCAGAACTGATCGCCGTTGCGGCGAGGGGAGACAGAACGGATGAAGGGATGGAAGACGGGTGTCGCGATGGCCGCTCTGGCCGGCGGGATCGGCCAGGCGGCCGTGGTGATGCAGATCGACGAGTCGACCCGGATCGAGCTGGGCATCCAGGCCAACCTGATGGCCATCGTCACCGAATCCGATGTCACCGGCGACGGGCGGCTCAATACCGATTCCGAGCTGAGAGTCCGCCGGGCCCGGGTCCGGCTCCGGGGCGCCTACGAGGACTGGCTGGAACTGATGCTGCAGACCGAGGCGGGCTCCGGAGAAGGCGGGGCGGGCCTCGACATGCGCCTCATCGACGCCTACGTGATCCTCAAGCCCGAACCGGCGTACTCGCTGATTGGAGGCATGCACCTGGCCCCCTCCAGCCGCCAGACTCTTAACTCGGCCAGCACTCTCCTGGCCTGGGAGCGGCCGGCCCAATCCTACAAGGCGCTCACTTGGGGCACCCGGGCCAACCACCGGTTCACCACCTCCACCTACGCCCAGAGCGACGCCGGCCTCCGCGGCGACAAGCTCGTCCGCGACAGCGGGGCCACGATCTTCGGCACGATCGCTGCCGCCGACCAGATTCACATCAAGTACTGGGCCGGTCTGTACGAGGGGGTGGCGGTGGAGAACGACCTTCGGGCCACCGGACGCGTCCAGGTGAACTTCGGGGATCCCGAGCCCGGCTACTTCCTGCGTGGAACCTACCTTGGCACGAGGCGGACGCTCGCCCTCGGCGCCTCCTACGACATGCAGAACCTGGTGGCCCGCGAGGACGACGGTTCGGCCGTGGACTACCGCTTCACCTCGATCGATCTCTTCGCCGAGCAGCCGCTGGGCCCGGGCTCGGTCACCTTCGAGGCGGCCTGGCAGACCCTCGACCTCGGCGGCGCGGCCATCGACCTCGACGGCGATCCCGAGACGCCCGCCCGCGACGCCCGACGGGCCGAGGGCGACGGGTTCTATGTGCAGGCGGGCTACCTGCTCAACGACTGGATGCCCTGGGTCCTGCTCGAGACCTGGACCAGCAACGCCCCCGACAAGCAGGGCAGCTACGACGCCGCGCGGTTTGGTGTCACCCGGTACTTCAGCGGCCAGCGGGTCAAAGCGACGGCGGCCTACGAGGTGTTCATGGCCCGGCGCCCCTTCACGGCGGCTGGCGAGGACACCATCCGCACCGCCACGGTGGCCATGGCGTTCGACTTCTAGGCCTGTACGGTAGCGTCATCCTCCTCGGATCCGGTCTCCCGGTGCGAGCGAAGGTGCAGCGTCAGATCGACGCCGATCTTGATGAGCACCAGGAGCACGACCAGCGGCAGGGGCGAACCCAGGAGCATGACCGGCAGAGCCCCGGCCAGGATCACGATGTGGAGGATGACGATCCGGGCGTAGGGCTTGCCCATCAGATCGTCTGGCCCGAGCCGCCGTCGCTCGCCGCCGAGCAGGAAGTGTTGCACGAACGAGACGCCATGGCTGACCGTCAGGGCGAGCAGAGGCCAGGTCAGGCCGTCCGGGCGGACTCGCCAGACCCTGGCGATGACCCCGACCAGGAGCTGGAGGAAGATCAGCGGTCCCGGCCAGGTCGCGCCTTCGCTCCCCTGGGGCACCCCGATCATGGCGTCGTCCTCGGCCAGTCCGGCGAACATGAGCACAAAGAACCCGTGCACGGCGCAGAATCCGCCAAAATGGACGGCGAAGAAGGGGATCAGGAACAGCTTGCTCAGGTGCTCCTTCAGATGCTGGCCTCGGGCCAGCGCGATCTTGAGGATGTTGAAGCCCCCGATCACCACGTTCTCCGACCAGTAGAGGAGGATGATCAGCCCGGCGTCCCAGCCGAACGCGAGCACCCCGGCCAGGGGCAGGAGGTTGGCCAGGATCAGGGCGCCGAGTGAAAGCATCCGCGGCGGAGGGGCCCCCGGCCCGAGCCCGGCCAGCCGGGCGAGGCGCGCGGTGGGAGGCGACGGGGAGTTGGGCATGGCCGGGAACCTAGCATCCGGTCGGAGGCGGGACAATCCCCTGGGAGAAAGAGCCATGACGCCGACCTTGAGGGGATATGACAGACCCTTGACATCAGGAACTCCCCCTCGGACGATCCTTTGTGTAGAGACCCATCCAACACCGTTCGTGGAGGCGATCATGAGAACGCTGCGCCGAAACACCCTATGCCCCGTTCTGCTGGCCGGACTGGCGGCCGTGGCCTGGCCGCAATCTGGCCGGGCCGAAGCGGAGGTCGCCGAGGAGGGACTTCCCGTTGCGGTGACCCTTTCCGACGGATCCCGGCTACGGGGGACCACACCCCTTCGGTCGGTTGACCTGCAGACCACCTACGCGGAACTGGATCTCCCCCTCGCCAAGGTGGCGAGGATCCGGTTCGATCCGCGACGCGAGCAGGCCTCGTTCGATCTCATCAACGGAGACACCCTGACCGGCGTCTGCTTCCCGCCGCCTCTCCCGCTCGACATGCTCTTCGGTCGGATCCTGGTGCCGTTCGAGCACATCCGGGAGCTGCGGGTGTTCCCCAAGGGCCGGCCGGGTGGACTGGCCCTGCACTTCACGTTCGAGGAGGAGAAGGGGAACGAGGTCGAGGACCGCAGCGGATCCGGACATCATGGCGTCCTCGTCGGCGAGGCCCGCCGGGTGGAGACGCCCGGGGGGCAGGGGGTGCAGATCACCCAGCCGTCCTCCCATGTCCTGGTCCCCGCCGAGACCCTCTCGGTCCGGGGCTGGTCCGAGCTGACCGTGGCCGTCCGGTTTCGGCTGGACCGTTACACCACGTATGGACGGGTCCTCAGCCGGGGACGGGAGGGCCGGGGCGGGGGCTTCGGGCTTTCCGTGGGCGGGGTCTATGGCGGCCGACCTTACCATGGGGGCTTCTCGGTGCGTCTGGGGCCGGACCAGTCTGTGGGCGACACCGTGCCCCGCTACGCGGAACTGGGCCGGTGGTACCAGGCGGTCGGCGTGTACGACGGGGAGGCCGTCCGGCTCTATGTCGATGGCAAGCTCGTCTCGTCCACCGACGTGCCGGACAAGCTGCGCGGGAAGCCCCTCCACGAGGACGACGGCACGGACCTGTTCATCGGCCGCTGCGCCACGCGGCGGACCTGGCGCGACACCCACATTGTCGGCGTGATCGACGAGGTGGCCATCTTCGACCGCGCCCTGACCGAGGTGGAGATCGGGGAACTGCACCACACCGACGGGGATGGCTCCCGCCTCGAACCGCCCCCGCCGCCGCCGCCCCACTCGTGGCCCCGAGTCATGCCTCGGTTTCCGCCGGAGGGGTAATCGGTCCGTCGAGCTGAAGGCCGTTGGTCCGCACCAGCATACGACCGAATGGCTGCCGCCCCAGTAGTCCGCTGGCTACGACAGCGGACCGGGCGTGGAACGGCCCTGCTTGGGAGGAAGAGAAGCCATGGTCGGGCCTTCCTCTTGCCAGGCGCGGCTCATGCGGCCTCGTCCCGCCCTGCGGGAACAGCGAGGTACTGGCATGCATCCCGCATCCCGTATCGCGCATCGCGTATCCCGGATCATGCCCGCCGTCTCAACCCTCATCCGGCTGAACCATGGCGGTCCTGGGGCGTCGACTGACCTCTGGCCCCCGCCTACTACCGATAGTGCCGCACCCAATCGAACTCCCCCTTGTCCCACGACCGGGTGATGGCCAGCGCCTCCGCCTCGAGGCCGGGAAGCTCCGCGTCCCGTAGGGGCGGCGGCTCGCACTTCACCGCCCGCACCGAGGCCTCGAGCTGGGCGATGGAATCGCAGCCGATGACCAGGCTGTCCACATCCTGATGCAAGCTGTAGCGCAGGTAGGGCTCGATGGACGCGGCGTGTTTCACCCGGCCCGCGCCGAACACCTTCATGCCCAGCACGGCCATGCCCCGTTCACGGGCGGCCGGGACCACCGCGTCAAAATAGCTGTAGCCGTAGGCCCGGTTGAACAGCCCCACCGGCAACAGGATGGCGTCCAGGTCCGCCTCCCGGATCAGGGTCTCCATGCTGTCCTTGAACCAGTGGCCGGACACGCCGAGGAACCGGATGCGACCGGCCTCGCGGGCCTCCCGTAGCGCATCGAGCACGCTGTCCCGACCCAGCACCTTGCGCAGATCCTCCTCATCGTCGAGGGCGTGGACGTAGATGAGGTCGATCACATCGGCGCCCAGGGCCTCGACCGAAGCGTCCAGATCCCGAAGCGCCCCGTCCCGCGAGCGCTCGGTGGTCTTGGTGGAGAGGAACAGATCCTGCCGACGTCCCCGGATGGCCAGCCCCAGGCGGCGTTCGCTCTCGCCCTTGCCGTAGCCCCGGGCGGTGTCGAAGGTGTTCACCCCGAGGTCCATCGCCCGCCTCAGCAGAGCCACCGCCTCGGCTTCGGGGATATGGCTGTCCCATTTCACCCCGCCCACCGTCAGCCGGCTCGCCCGCCACCCCGTCCGAGGCAGTTCGCGGCAGGGCATGGGCAGAAGGAGCGGGTCGCTGGAAGATGTGGCCATGTCCGCATCCTACCGCATCCGCGCGGGCCGGGCCACCGCCCATCCACGCTTGCGGCGCAGCCGAGTCGGTTCAGGGTTCCCGGCCGCCGCCCCGCAACTTCTCTTCGAGGAACAACCGGTCTAGCCGGTCCTTCTCGCGATGGGTCTGCTTCATCCGCCAGAGCAGGTCCGCGCTGGCGAACGGGATGGGCACGTCCCGGATTCGCACGACGTCCACCGAACCGCGGGCGGCTTCGTAGTCGATGCCGCAGGCGCTCCTCATGAGGTCCACCACGATCTCATCGGCCACCCTCACGACTCCATACCGGTCGAGGTCGCCTGGATTCAGATCCCGGGCGGCTTGGTCGGGAAGGGTCAGCAACGCTTTGCGCAGCCGACTCTCGTTTTCGGGCGTGCTTCGGACGAGGAGGTCGATGTCCTCGGTGGCCCGCACGAATCCGTGGTGGATGACCGCCATCCCGCCCACCACGATGTATTCCACGCCTTCGGCATGGAGACTTCGGGCCAGGGCCACGAAGTCCTCGATGCCCGGGGGGCGCGATTCTAGCGGGTCATCATGCTCTTCGCCCACGCTTCCTTCTCCTCGAACGAGGCGAACCGGTAGATGCCCCTGGGAACCAGGGGCTTTCCCCGACGCAGTTCGATCACCAGCCTGAGAAACGGGGCCGCCGCCTCGATGCCTCCCCGTGTGGGCCCCCGCCGCCCCACCGTTTTCCGCGGCAGGTGGTCGTGGGGCGATGGGGGGGGCGCGGCGTTCATGGTGGAACCTCGGGTAAGGCGTCGGTCGAGGGCAATATGCCTGCCCGCAGGCCTCCGTGCAATCTCGGCCTTCACGCGGAGGCCAGCACCCGTCGCGAAGCCCTGTGGAGGCTGAGCCAGGCCCATGGTCTGATCATCGTGCCCCTGATGCGCGAGGGGGCGCCCGCCGGCCTTCAGGTGGTGCCAGCGGACCTTCTCCTACGCAAGGGGCACTAGGGACAGACCCCGGCTGCTAGGGACAGACCCTTTCTGAGCCACCCATCACGGAGGGAAGGCCAGCGGGTCGACCACCTCGAACAGCCCCAGAGGCTCGAAGTCCCTGACGTTGCGGGGGTAGAAGCGCCGGACGCCGCGGGCGTGCAGGGTGACCGCCAGGCATGCGTCGAACACGAGCAGCCCCTTTCTCTCCGGCCGGTCCCGGAGGAGGCCGACCACCTTCTTCCAGAGCGAGATGTCGTAGGCCACGTGCATGGCGTGGCTTCGGTCGCGGATGTCCGACAGCACCTCGAGGGCGTCTTCGGTCGGGAGCGGATTCCGGACCACCTTGGGGTTGCGCAGACCCCGGTACAGTTCGAACAGCGTCTGATCAGCGACCACCCAGGCGCCCCGCTGCTCGAACATCTGCCGGTACAGGCCGTAGGCACGATGGTGCCCGGAGGCGGACTCGTCCAGCGCGACCAGCAGAAGGTTGGTGTCCAGGCTGTTCATGCGTCCGGATCGTCTCGATCATAGAGCAGTTCCTTCAGGTGGCGCGGATCTGTCACCTTGAGCCCGAGCGGGTAGGTCCGGGGACGTGCTTGGCCCTCCGGCTGATCCAGAGGATCGGGAAGCCGGTCCAGCCACTGCTCGGTGGCCCGGCGGATGAGCTCGCTCAGCGGCCGGTCCTCCGCCCGCGCCTGCCGCCGCAGCCGGTTCATCACCGGCTCGGGAAACAGCACCTGTATCTTCTTCATGGCTCCATGCTATACATGGAACTTGCCGGTGTCAACCGTCCGAGGCGACTAGGGGCCACTAGGGACAGACCCCGGGCCGCTAGGGACAGACCCTTTCCGCTGGGGACAGACCCCGACCCGGGCCGATTAGGGACAGACCCCGCGCCGCTTAGGGCCGCTAGGGCCGCTAGGGACAGACCCCGGGCCGTTAGGGACAGACCCTTTCCGTTCTGAAGACCGAGGCCAGGGCCAGATAGTACAGGCCGATCCCGCCCGCCCCCATTCTGGGCGCTTCCGGATAGGGGAGCCGACTCCCCAGGGCGGCCAGGTGGAGGAAGGCGTGGCCGACCCAATCGGTCGCCCGGCCCGGAAGCCAGACCAGAAAGGGCCCAGCCCCGGGTTCACCTCGGCCCTTGCGTTCGGATTGCGACCGTGGTATATACCACGGATCGGAATGGAGGTGGCTGTGCAGACTGCGAAACTGTTTCGGAACGGGCGGAGCCAGGCGGTGCGGCTTCCGAAGGATTGCCGGTTCAGCGGCGACGAGGTGTTCGTCCGGAAGTACCAGGGGCTGGTCATGCTGCTGCCAAAGCAGAGCCCGTGGGCCTCGCTGCTGGAAAGCCTCGATGAGTTCACCGAAGACTTCATGGCGGAGCGCGATCAGCCCATGCCCCAAGAGCGCGAGGGGCTTTGATCCGCCTGATGCTGGACACGAACATCTGCGTGGACCTCATCCGGGGTCGGAGCGAACGGATCCTTGCCCGGATGATGGAGCACCCCCCGGCGGAGGTCTGCCTTTCCTCGGTGACCCTCAGCGAGCTGGAATACGGGGCGGCCAAGAGCTCGAACCCGGCCCGCAACCGTCTGGCCCTGGCCAAGTTCATCGCTCCCCTGAGCGTCCTCCCCTACGACGACGCCGTGGCCCCGACCTACGGACGGATCCGGGCCGGGCTTGAACGGAAGGGGACGCCCATCGGCCCGCTCGACACCATGATCGCCGCCCACGCCCTTTACCTGAGATTGATTCTCGTCACGGACAACGAGCGGGAGTTCAGGCGGGTGCCCGGGCTCGGGCTGCGGAACTGGGCGAAGGATCTCGCCTGACCATCGCGCCGCTGATGCGTGTGGGAGTGCCCGCCGGTATGGGCAGACCCTTCCCACTGCCGGCGGGTCGGGTTGGCGACCATCAGGGCCCGGCTAGGGTTCCGTCGCCCGCCCTACGCAGATGATGTAAAGCGCTTCCTGGCCCTCGCCGAGGCCGAGGATGCGGGCGACGTCGCGGTCGCTGAATGCCCCTACCGGCACCGAGCCCAGTCCGAGAGACACCGCCGCCAGATGGATGTTCTGGGCCACATGGCCCGCCTCCATGGCGATGAAGCGATGCCCGCGATCCCCATACCTGCGCGTGGTCCGCTCGGGCGTGGCCACCACCACCACGATGGCCCCGGCCTGGCGCATCCAGGCCTGATCCAGCGAAGCTCGGGCGATATCGGCCCGGAGATCCCGCTCCCCGACCCTCTCCAGCTCGTGTCCCGGCACGCGGTACCAGAAGGTGCCGGCCGAGGAGACCAGGGCCAGATCGAGCGGGTAGGTGGCGCCGGCCGATGGCGCGGCACGCAGGCCCTGGGCGGGGTCGGTGATTCCTTGGGCGGCCCAGAACAGAAACGAAAGCTGGTCTGGAGTCAGGGGCTCGTCCTGGAAACGCCGGACTGATCGGCGGCGGCGGATCGCCTCCCCGACCGGCAGGGTCTCCTCCGGGGAAGGGGCGGGCAGCCGCAGTCTCTCCGGAGCGCCCGCGCCCGTGCCGGCCATGCCTCCAAGCGCCAAGGGGCCGAATCCTCCGGCCAGGGTCAGGAGGTGCCCCCAGGCCATGGGGGGCATGCGATGGGCCGGACTCTCCCCGGCCCCGGCCTCGGCGGGCAGCAGCAGCCCGCCCAGAACAACCACCATCGGGATCATATGCATGGGCTTCGTCCTCCGGTTCAAGCGGCGCGGAACACCATCCCTTCGCCGCGTCTATTTCCTACAGCGGGAATAGGTCGGGGTCGAGTCCGGATCGGAGGACGCCAAACCCAGCCGGTGCCCGTCAGCACGCCTACGGCCGCCGCCGCTCACCCCTGAACCCTGAACGCTCGCTCTTCCGCGCTGGGGGGACGCCGCTTCGGTTGACCGCGCACTCCCGGCGGCTATACTGCAGTAGGCGGCGGCCGGTTCGGGCGTCGGAACCGAGGTGTGCGGACATGGTGATGACCCGTAGAGGATTCATGGGCGGGGTGCTGGCCACCGGCGGCGCGGTGGCGCTTCGGGCCTGCGGCCCCTCGGAAACGGTGGCGGGCGAGGACGGGACGCCCTGGCGTCCGGCCTACCTCAAGCTCGAGGAGGCGGGGGGCTTCGCGGAGCGGGTCGAGCAGGCCCAGGAGGTGTTCGAGGCCTGCGAGCTGTGTCCGCGCCGCTGCGCGGTGAACCGCCGGGCGGGCCGTCGGGGCTTCTGCCGGGCCTCGGCCACGGTCACCGTGCACAGCCACAGCCCGCATTTCGGTGAGGAGCTTCCCCTGGTGGGCCGGCGGGGGTCCGGAACCATCTTCTTCTCCCACTGCAACCTCCGCTGCGTGTTCTGCCAGAACTGGCCCATCGCCCACGAGGGCCGGGGGCGCGAGGTGACCGACGAGCAGCTCGCGGACATGATGCTCGATCTGCAGCGTATCGGCTGCCACAACATCAACCTGGTCACCCCGACCCACGTGATGCCCAACATCCTCGCCGCCACCCGCATCGCCATGCGGAAGGGGCTGCGCCTGCCCCTGTGCTACAACACCAGCGGCTACGAGCGGGTCGAGATGGTGCGCCTGCTCGACGGCATCGTGGACATCTACCTGCCTGATCTCAAGTTCATGGACGGCGCCCACCCCGCCCGCCTGTCCGACGCCCGGGCCGACGACTACCCGGAGATGGCGAAACGGGCCATCATCGAGATGCGCCGCCAGGTGGGCGATCTGGTCACCGACCGCGACGGCATCGCCCTGCGCGGCCTGATGGTCCGCCATCTGGTGATGCCCAACCGGCTGGCGGGCACCCGCGAATTCGTGCGCTGGGTGGCGGAGAACCTGTCCCCGCGGACCTATGTCAACATCATGGCCCAGTACCGGGTCGAGCACCGGGCCTTCGAGCATCCGCCCATCGCCCGGGCCATCACCCCCCAGGAGTTCCTGGAGGCCATGGACTGGGCCGAGGCGGCCGGGCTGACCAACCTCGACCGGCGCTCCCTGGCCCAGCGCGACATCTACCGCCGCCGCCTCCGGGGCTGATCCCTACGCCCACCGCCCCGGGATGGCCCGCCCGCACGTCGGGCAGGCCCCGTCCCGGAGCCGCACCTCCTCGACCACGAAGCCGAGCCGCGCGATGACCTTCTCGCCGCAGCCCGGGCAGAACGTGTTCTCGCCCTCGTGCCCGGGCACCTTGGCCACATAGACATGCCGGAGTCCCGCCTCGAGGGCCGCCGCCCTGGCCCGGTCGAGCAGGGCCACCGGGGTGGGCGGCAGGTTGGCGAGCTGGTAGAGCGGGTAGAACCGGGCCAGGTGCAGCGGCGTGTCCGGGCCCAGCTCCCGCCGGATCCACTCGAACATCCGCCGCTGGAGGTCGGCCCGGTCGTTGAGGGTGGGGATCACCACATGGGTGACCTCGACATGCACCTCGGCCTCCCGGAGCCGCCGGAGGGTGGCCAGAACCGGTTCCAGCTCGCCCCCGCACACCTCGCGGTAGAACGCGGGGTCGAAACCTTTGAGGTCCACGTTGACCGCGTCGAGCCGGGGGATGAGGGCGTCCAGAGGCGGGCGGGCGATGATGCCGTTGGTGTGGAGCAGGTTCCGCAGCCCCGCCTCCCGGGCCCGCTCGGCGGTCTCGAGCATGTACTCGAAGAACACCACCGGCTCGCCGAAGGCGTAGCTCACCGACTGGACCCGGGCCTCCCGGGCCTGGGCCACGATCTCGTCGGCGGGCAGGTCGTAGGCGTGGACCTCCTCCGGACGCACCAGGGCCATGTCCCAGACCTCGCAGAACTTGCAGGCGATGTTGCAGCCGGCGGTGGAGACGGAGAGGGCCCGCGACCCCGGCAGCACATGGAAGAAGGGCTTGCGCTCGACCGGGTCGATCTGGACCAGGGCCGGGTTGCCGTGGACCAGGGTGTAGCCCCGGCCGCCGCGGTTCTCGCGGACCCGGCAGGGCCCCCGCTGTCCGGGGGCCAGGCGGCAGTGGCGCGGGCACAGCTCGCAGCGCAGCGCCCCTCCGCCGAGGTCGGAGAACCAGGGCGAGCGGCGGCGGCGGATGAGACCCTTCTCGGCCAGCTGACCCCGGGCCGGGGCCGGCCCGGCGGCCAGCGCGGCCACGCCAAAGGCGCAGGCCCCGCCCGCCGCCGCCTGAAGAAACCGTCGCCGGTCCGTCCAGGCTCCGTCCTGTCGCGGTTCCACCATCATGTCCTCCGGGTTGCCGCCAGCGCCACGAACGCCACGCCGTTGGCGATGCAGGCCAGCAGGCAGCAGGCCACGATCCCCAGGACCGGGGCCACCACCAC
>PXDE01000482.1 GCA_003566475.1 PVC group bacterium
CGTTGTTGTCGGCGTGGAATCCGGGCTCGTAGGGCCGGAGCGATCCCGCGTCCACCCGGGCCTTCATGGCCGCGAACGCCTCGGCATGGTGGGTGCGGGGACGGCCGATGGCCTGCCGCAGTTCGGCCACCCGGGCTTCGGTCATGAACAGCAGACCGTGAGGGTCCGGGTCGTCGGCGATCGAGGTTGCGGCGAGACCGGTGGCGAGCAGGGCGGCGGCAAAGGGACGCGGGATCATGGAAACTCCTCGGGGACGGTTGGATCGAGCGTTACACCCTAGGCCAGTTCGCCGCCGTCGGCAACCTGAACGCGTCGCGGCGGGGCTCAGTCCAGGCCGCTGGTCACGGCGGGCGCCACCGCGTCGGGGGGCACGGGCTCGGTAGGGCGGAGGGAACGCCAGCGACCCTGACGGTAGCGGATGAGGAAGGCGATGCCGATCCCCACCACCGTGCATACGATCACCGGCCAGGCCGTGCGCGGACTGACGCCGTGGAGCAGAGGCCAGGTTTCAGCGCCGCATCGCGCGGGCGATCTCGCGGCGGGCGTCGCGGTCGGAGTCCCGGCGCTTCAGATCCTCGCGCTTGTCCTGATGGTGCTTGCCCCGGCCCAGGCCCAGCTCCACCTTGGCGAACCCTCGGCGGGTGAAGTAGACCCGCAGTCCCACCACCGTGTACCCCTTGCGGGCGGCCTGGCTCATCAGCCGCACGATCTCCCGTCGGTGGAGCAGCAGCTTGCGCGGCCGGTCCGGCTCGTGGTTGAACTGGTTGCCCGCCGTGTATACGGGGATGTGGAGGCCGCGCAGCAGGGCCTCGCCGGGCTTCAGGTCGGCGTAGGCGTCGGTGAGGCTGGCCGTGCCCTGGCGGAGGGACTTGACCTCGGTCCCGGTAAGGACCAGCCCGGCCTCCAGCCGCTCGTCGATGTGGTAGTCGCGGAGGGCCTTCCGGTTGGTCACGACCGTGCTGCCGTTCTCGCCCGGCGGCGGACGGGACGGGGCCATGGGGGCCGTCGCCTAGAGATGCAGGCTGATGCCGCTATCGTCGTCCTGGTCGCCCCCGGGGCGCACGAATTCGATCTCGGCGGTCAGCTTGCCCTCGGCAACCTCCTTGAGGGCCAGGTCGAGCTTGGACATATGGGGGCCGTCCGGCTTGGCCAGCGGACGCTGCTGGGCGTTGAGCTGCCTCACCCGGCGGGACACGAGGTTGATCAGCAGCGGGATGTTGGGCACCCGCTCCTTGGCCTTTTCGAGATAGTCGATGTTCACCGGACGCCTCCTGAGAATGGCAGAGCAAACGGCGACTATGCCCCGTCCGTCCCTGCGCGTCAACCCCCGGCTCGTGGCGACAGCGCCGAAGAGCCAGTGTTCAGTGTTCAGGGTTCAGGGGTCAGGCGGGGACCGGCGCCGGATGCGGGGCGTGCGGGAGCGTCCCCTCCGGGGCTGCGGATGCTATGGATGCGGGCGGGGTCGCGGGGGTCGGGCAGCCGGCTGAAGCTCCCTGACAGGCCGGGCAGGAAGTGCCCGACGGTCTTCACGAGCAGGTCCGCCGCCTCCCCGCCGCCGCCCGGCGCTCGGGCACGTGGCGGTGGATGATGGCCATCGAGCACGGAAATCGGGCAGCGCGAGAAAAAAGTTGCGGTTCCCGGCGCGAAGCCCCCCCCTGAACCCTGAACACCGAACCCTGAACACCCGCGCCTCCCGGGGCTCAGGCCACCCCACGGACCTCCGGGCTACAGCGCGAAAAATCTTGGCTCTTCAGCGCTGTCGTGGCCCGGTCGGCCGGGCTTGACCCCCAGACCGCATGTCTATACGGTCTCGTCGTTTGCACCCTAACGCCATGTCCGGAGGATCCGAACCCGCCATGCCCTCTGTCCCCGCCTCTCCCTCCCCTGCCCCCGCCAGCCTCATCTTCGAACTGGAGGGACTGGCCGTCCGCGGGATCCCGGCCCGCTTCGACGTGCTGCAGAGCCTGCTGGGCGATCAGGGATTCCGACTGGGCGCGGGGACCTTCGCCCGCCACGTCCTGAGCCATCCGGCCCAGCCCGATCTGGCCGGTCTTCTGGCCGACCTGGGAAGCTCGCTCAAGCCCGACACCCTGGCCAGGGATCTCGGGCAGGGCATGGAGATGTGGCTGCGGGCCCCCGACCGGGCCCTGGACCCCGGATTCCGCGGAGTGCTGGAGTCCCTCCGGGCCAGGGAATGGACCCTGGCCGCCTACACCTTTCTCGACGAGGATCTGGCCAACGACCTGGCCGCCCGGCTCGGCCTGGCCGAGCTTGGGGTGACCGTGGTCCCGGTGGCCCCGTCCAAGGCCAAGTTCCTCTACGACGACGCGTGGGAGGCGGCGGCCGACGCCCTCGGCCAATCCCCCACCCGGTGCTGGGGCATCGCCCACGACCAGGCCTCGGTCCAGGGCGCCCTCGGCGCGGGGCTGCTGGTGATCGCCGCCCCCGACAAGCTCACCGCCTTCCAGGACTACAGCGGGGTGGACGCGGTGATCGAGAACCTGACGCCCAAGGCGGTGGAGGAGCTGTTCGCCGCCGTCGGCGCCTGACCCCCGCATGCCCGACCCGAGCCAGCTTCCCGCCGATCCGGTGGCGCGGGCCCGGGCCATCATGGCCATCCTGCGCGGTCCCGAGGGGTGCCCGTGGGACCGCGAGCAGTCGCTGGAGACCCTTCGGCCCCACCTCATCGAGGAGGCCTACGAGGTGCTCGACGCCATCGCGTCCGGTGACGCCGACCACCACGCCGAGGAGCTGGGCGACCTCCTGCTCCAGATCCTCTTCCACTGCCAGCTCCGCGAGGAGGAAGGCGCGTTCTCGCTCGACGACGTGGCCCAGGGCCTGGCCGACAAGCTGATTCGGCGCCATCCCCATGTCTTCGGCGACGTCCGGGCCGACTCCAGCGCCGAGGTGCTGAGGAACTGGGAGGCGATCAAGAAGGAGGAGAAGGCCAGGGCCCGCACCTCCGCCCTCGACGGCGTGCCCCGGAGCCTGCCCGCCCTGCTCCGGGCCGACCAGGTGCAGCGAAAGGCGGCCCGGGTGGGGTTCGATTGGCCCGACGCGTCCGGCCCCGAGGCCAAGGTCCGCGAGGAGATCGACGAGCTGCGCCAGGCCCGGGAGGCCGGGGACGCGACGCGGGTCCGGGAGGAGTTCGGCGACCTCCTGTTCGCGCTGGTCAATCTGGGACGCCACCTCGGACTCGACGCCGAGGACTGCCTCCACGCCGCCACCGCCAAGTTCGCGGCCCGGTTCCGCGAGGTCGAGGCTCGCGCCGCCGCCGACGGCGCCGACCTGCGCGCCCTCGACCTGGCCGGCCTCGACCGCTACTGGGACGCGGCCAAGGCCGATGCCCAGAATCGCCCCTCGCCGACCGGTCCGACGCCTGCACAGGGGTGACGGTCCTGTGGAGGGGATCCTCCAGATTCGAAAGGGTCCCGCCTTTCGCGGGGCCGCTCTCCACCATTGCCCCTTCGTCTGCCCGGGTCTATCGTTCCCTGATGTCGCTTTCCCGCCGAGACCATGAAGATCGGTCCCCGATCGCCATCGAGTTCGAACCGGAGCGGATGGCCGAGGCCATTCGCGTGGCGTGCCCGGATGTCGATTTCGCCCTCCTCCTGGGCTCGGCCCGCGACGGGCGGGTGCCGCCGGGCGGGGACGTGGACCTGGCTGTGAGCACGCGCGGCCGCCTGGGATTCGACGGACTTGGCCAGATCGTCCGCGCGGCCGAATCGGTGGTGCCGGGAGTTCCCGTGGATGTCGGCTGCTTTGACCGCGCGGAGCCGGTGTACCGGTTCGAGGCGCTCAGGGGCCGCCTGCTGTTCGCCCGCGATCTCGACCGCTACCTCGACGCCTTTTCCCGGACCTGCCGGGAGTACGAGGACCGGATGATCCATTACCGACGACAGCGGCGCTATCGGCTGGAACGCGGGAGCCCGGTATCATGACTCCGGCCGGGAACGGCGTGGTGCAGCGCAAGCTGGCCCTGCTCGACTCCCAGGCGCTGCGCCTTCGCGAGCACATGGCGGGGATGTCGGTCGAGACGTTCCGGGAGAGCTGGGCCGCCCGGGCGGTCGCGGAACGGACCCTCCAGGTCTGCGCCGAGATCATGATCGACGTGGCCGAGCGCCTGCTCGCCCTGGCGGACGCCGGTCCGGCCGCCACCGCCGCCGAGGCCATCGAGAAGCTGGTCCAGCTTGGGATCCTGACGCAGGCGGAACCCTACCGTTCCAAGGTGCGCATGCGGAACATCATCGTGCACGGGTATGAGGATGTGGATCCGGAGATTCTCTACTCCGCCGCCACCGAGGGGCTGGCCGACTTCCGCCGGTTTCGGGACGAGGTGGACTGGGCGACCCGCGCCTGAGCCAGGCGCGCGGACCCAGCATGTGGCCCGCGAATGGACGCGAATGAACGCTAATGGGGACAAGCCGGAACCATGGCTTGCACGCTTGCGGTTCACGTTCACCGAACGGTGATCTCCCTCCGACCCCTCCGCCACTCCGGAATTCGCGTCCATTGGCGTGCATGTCTTCATCCCGCCTTGGCGGCGATTCGTGGTTCAGGACTGGCTGGCGGCTGAATCGTTCCGGCTTAGCGAGGGCAGCCCCCGCCCCTGCAACAGCTTCATCTGGGGCGGGTTTGCGCGCCGCCGTCCGCTGACGTAACCGTAGGAGACCATGGATACCTCCCGGCTGCGAACGATCCCCATGTGCGTCGCGGGCATGCTGGCCCCGTTGCTGGTCTCCCCGGCGGCGCGGGCCGTAACCTATCCTCCGCGTGAAGACTCGGGTGTGGCGGGAATCGATCCGGTCACCGGCCGCGTGCTCTGGGAGGCGTGGCGGGAGCGGGATCTGCCCGAGCATGCCGACGATTCGATAGTCCAGGTCGCTCGCGCGATCTTCCAGAGCCCCTATGGGGCCTGGCAATGGTCCGACCCTGTCGACGACGGTGTACGGGCCGCGCCTCGCTCGGTCGCCCCCAGCGGGCCCCGGGGCGACTTCATCGTCCGCGAGGATCGACGGAGGCTCGAGCTTCGCCGCGTCGGTCCTGGCGGCCGCGAGCCCATTGGGGTGTTCCCGATCGAGAGCGCGGTGCGGAAGCGGGTGCGGCTCGGCCCCGTTCTGGTCGTGCAGCTCGACCAGGGCAGGCTCCTCGGCATGCCCCTGGCGGAGCCGGAAGGCGAATGGACGCCGGCGTGGCGGTTCGACGCCTATGAGCACAGCGACCGTCCGCGACATGAACGAACGGCCCGGCTCGTTCCGGCGGGCGACGAGGTTCTGTTCGTGACCCACGAGCGGTGGGTTCTGATCGACGCCCGGGGCCGCGTCCGACGGGATCAGGCGATCGCCGACCCCTGGCCCCGGCCCGACCCGCTTGACTGGGGGGGCCGCTATCCGTTCGGCGTCGACGCCACCGTCACCGACCACCGGATCTTCGTCCGGCACGGCAGGGGGGTGATTCTCTTCGACCGCACGAGCGGCCGGGAACTGGCCCGTCACCACACCCATTTCTTCTACCTGCCCATCGTCCGGCCCTTTGACGACGTCGTCCTCGTGCAGATCGGCTCGGGGATGCCGACGCCTCTGGCCACGTATATCAGGCGCCAGCCGGACTGGCGGGATCCGCTGAATCTGTCGAGACTGGGGCCACAGGACATGCACAAACGGGTGGCGGCGACGCGGGCGCTGCATGCCTACGGCGAGCGCTATCCCCTGGAGAAGATCGAGTCCTGGCTCGATACAGTGGGCGACGGCTCCCCCGATGACGAACAGGCTGCGGCTCGGATCACCCGCGGCCTGTTGGCCACCTGGCCGAGGCGGCGAGACCTGGCCAGTCTGGTCCGGGCCTGTGTCGACGCTCTGGCCCGCGGACCGGGCGACGGCGACGCGGCGCCCCCCTTGGGGGAGTCCGCCGAGACCCGCCTGATGCACTGGGCGACTCTTCGGGAACTATCACTCGGGCAGGCCTTCGCGGGCCCCGACAGGTATCTGGATTCGAGTCGCGAGGAGCGGATCCTGACGGTGCCGAACGACACGCTGAAGGTTCTGGTGGACGAAGCGTGGCGCGTCGTGGAGCATGGCCCGGAGCCGGAACGGGAGTTCGCCGCGTTCGTGCTGGCCGCCGAACACCTGGGACGCCGGCTCCTGGACGAGGAGGCGTTCGCGGCGCTGGCGCTGAGCGAGCACGAGGCGGTCTGGCCATGGGCCGCGGCCGCCCTGGTGCGATCCGGGCTTCGCGATGAGCTCGTTGGCATCGCGTGGCGGCGGCCCGAAGCCGACCATGGGCTCATCGCGCGGTTCCTTCGACGCGACATCGCCGCCGACGACATGAGCGCGGAGGAAGTGCGATTCTGGACCCATCGCGCCGAGCAAAGCCCTCTTGACACGGCCCGGGTCATGACCACCACCTACATCGGTCCGGTCCCGCAACGATACGTCAGCACGATCCCGAGGCGGCCGGATCCGCAACGCCCTCTGCCCCCGTCCCTGTATGCGCCCATTCGAGTCCATCTCGAGCAAGAGGCCGCGGAGCCGACGGTGGTGCGGCGCGGGGGCTGGTTCTCGCTCCTGCCCGCCCTGTGGCTCCTGGACGCGTTCGAGCGCGAAGCCGACACCCCGCTGTTGCGACGCTACCTCGCGCATCCCCAATACCTGACGAGGGCGAAGATGGTGGGGTTATGCGCCTGGGGACAGGTCTTCCGCCCGAAATAGGGACAGACCCCGCCGCGCCTAGGGACAGGTCTTCTGCTCAAAGGTTGACTGAGAGCCGATTGGCCTTATTCTGTTACAGATTAGTCCATAAAAAGGGGTTATTCTATGTACATTTACCCGTTCTCCCGGGAAGCTATCGGACATCTGGACCGTTGGGCGGCCGAGACGTCCCGCAAGCCGCTCATCGTCCGCGGCGCCCGCCAGGTGGGCAAGAGTACGCTGGTTGACATGTTCTCCCGGAAATACCGGAGAGTCGCCAGGCTCAACCTGGAGAAGCCCGGCCATGCGGATCTTTTCCGCCGGGACCTTTCGCTTCAGGATACGGTCCAGGCCATTCTCCTGGAATGCCGCACGCCTCCCGGTCCGGATCCCCTCCTGCTCTTCCTTGACGAGATTCAGGAGGTTCCCGAAGCGGTAGCCTTGCTCCGCTACTTCCACGAGGAGCGTCCGGACATCCATGTCGTCGCCGCCGGTTCGCTGCTCGAAGTGGCCATGGAGGAGGAGGAGGCGATCTCGTTCCCGGTGGGCCGGGTCCAGTTCCTCTACCTCCGCCCTCTGAGCTTCCAGGAGTTCCTGATGGCCCAAGGGGAGTCGGCCGCCCTCGACGCGCTCCGGACCATTCCGGCGCCCGCCTTCGCGCACGAGCGCCTTCTCGACCTGTTCCGCCGCTACACGATGGTCGGAGGCATGCCGGAGGCCGTGGGCGCGTATGCGCAATCCGGCGGGGAACTCGGCCCGGTTCACCTCGTGTACGCCGACCTGTTCCGGACGTTTCAGGACGACATCGGGAAGTACGGGAAGTCGGAGTCGCAGCGCAGGATTCTGCTGCACTGCCTGGATACGGCGCCGTTCCTGGCCGGGTCGAGGGTCACCTTCCAGGGTTTCGGCGGGTCCGACTACCGGTCCCGGGAGGTGGGCGAAGCCCTGCGGACCCTGGAGCGGGCCATGCTTCTCGATCTGGTCCACCCGACTACCGGCTGGACGGACCCGGTGATCCCGGATCTCCGCAAGTCCCCGCGACTCCAATTTCTCGATGTCGGCCTGGTCAGCCACCGCGCCGGGCTTCAGCGTCAGCTCCTCGAGGCCCGGGATCTCAGCGAGACCCACCGGGGACGGGTGGTCGAGCAGGTCATCGGCCAGGAGTTCAAGACCATCGCCTTGCGGGAGGATCTGCCGCTGGCGTTCTGGGTTCGGGATAAGGCGCAATCCCAGGCCGAGGTGGATTTTCTGATCCGCTCGGCCCGGGGCCTGGTTCCGGTGGAGGCCAAGTCGGGAGCGGCGGGCAAGCTGAGATCTCTGCACCAGTATATGATTCGCAGCGGGTCGCGGCTCGCCGTCCGGCTCTACGGCGGCCCCGCCTCGCTCCAGGACGTCGAGGCCCATGGGGCCTCCTACCGGCTGCTTAACGTGCCGTACTATGCGGCCAGCCTGGTGGACGCCTACATCGCCGAATCAGACCGTCACCCCGGGGCCTGGAGCGCCCCGTCGAAGACGTAGACGGCGGGGCCATAGAGGGTGGGATGGCGGAGGGTGTCGTCGGCTTCCTCGAAGTCCACTTCGAGCACGGTGCCGCTGGCGCAGGTGATCCGGACCGGGTGGCCGGACACCCGGCCGGTGCGGTAGGCGAGCAGGCCGGCCGCGACCATGCCGGTGCCGCAGGCCAGGGTCTCGTCCTCAACCCCGCGCTCGTACGTCCGGATGCGCAGGGCGTCGGGGCCGGTGATCTGGACGACGTTGGCGTTGGTCCCCCGGGGGGCGAAGTCGGCGTGGTACCGGATGGCCGGGCCAAGCCGGGCCAGGTCCACCGCGTCGAGATCGTCCACCGCGACCACCACGTGCTCGACCCCGGAGTTGACGAAGTCGTAGGCGAGGGCGGTGCCGTCGTCGAGCCGGAGGGTTCGGCCCAGGCGCCAGTCGCGGGGTTCGGTCATGGCGAGCCGCACCTGGTCGCCCCGCACCTCCGCGCCCACCGGACCGGCCGGGGTCTGGAGGGTGAGGCGGGCCGGGGCGGCCCCCAGGTCGTGGGCGAACCGGGCCAGGCAGCGGGCCCCGTTGCCGCACATGTCCACCTCGCCCCCGTCGGGGTTGATGAACCGCATCCGGACGTCGGCACCGGGCTCGGTGGGGGGCTGGACCAGGAGAAACCCGTCGCTGCCCACCCCGAAGCGGCGGTGGGCCACGGCCTGAAGCCAGTCCGTCCGGTCCAGCGGGAACCGGCCCTCGCGGTCGTCCACCACGATAAAGTCGTTCCCAGCGCCGTGCATCTTGCGGAAGGGAATGTCCATCGCGGCCAGCCTACGTCGCGGTGTCGTTGCCGGCAAGACGCCGGACGCGGGTCTCCAGCCGGGCGGTGAGGGCCTTGCGGTCGGAATCGGTCTCGGGATCGGGGTCGAACCGGACGGTGGCCTCGATGCGGGGGAGGCCGAGGAGGTTCCAGAAATGGGCCCCGAAATCCATGTCCCCCCACCAGCATACGGCCTCGCGGGGGTCGGCCTGGCCTCCGGGAATCCGGTAGGCCAGGCAGGCGGCATGGACGGGGTGGCCGGAGGCGGCGGCGGGCTCGAGGAGGGAGGAGCGGAAGGGCAGGACGTCGTCGCCGGAACTGCTGGTGCCTTCGGGGAAGACGATGACCGACCGGCCGGAGGCGAAGGCGGCGGCGAGGTCGCGGCTCACGGTCAGGGTGTCGGCCCGGCGGGCGCGGTCGATGAAGAGCGTGCCCGAGGCGGCGGCCATGAGGCCGAGCAGGGGCCAGCCCCGGACCTCGCGCTTGGCCACGAACACGGCCCCGGTCGTCCCGGAGAGGACGAGGATGTCGAGGTAGCTGAGGTGGTTGGACACGAGCAGGAACGGGGGCGAGGGGGGCGGGCCCTCGACGCGGATCCGGGTGCCGGCGGTCCAGCAGCCGCCCCGGCCCCAGGCCTTGAGGATGGCCCGGCGCCAGCGCTCGCGGGCGGTGTCATGACGCCACAGGATCGCATGGCCGACGAGGAAGGCCGGGAACAGGGTCAGGCACAGCCCGAGAAACAGGAGCGCCCGGAGACCGGCCCGCAGGTGCCGGATCATGCTCCGGGGGTCAGGAAGGGCTCGAAGTACATGCGGTGGGGGCGCTCGGGCATATGATGGGTGTCCACAACGATGAGATAGTCGAGGGTCTTGAACTCGCGGTCGAGGGCGGCCGGACTGCAGATCCGGGCCCCGATCTCGAGATAGAGGCGCATGAGGGTGGGGATGGCGACCTGGAAATCGGGGTCGGCCGGGGTGTCGGGCGGATAGCAGCGGAAGGCGGGCAGGGGCTGGGTCCAGAGGGCGGGCTCGGTGTGGCCCTGAGCCCGCAGCCATTCCTCGACGGCCCGGCCCTCGACGGGATCCTGGCTGGTGAGGGAGCAGCAGCCGAAGAGGTAGCGGCGGCGGTTGAACACGATGTAGCGGGCGAGCCCCTTCCAGAGCAGGTAGAGGGCCCGGCCGTTGCGGTGGTCGCGGGCCACGCAGGCCCGGCCCAGCTCGACACCCGCCTCGCGGATGGCGGGGGGCCAGGCCGCGAGCTCGAACTCCTTGGCGGTGTAGAATCCGCCGCCGAGGGCGGCCATGTCGGCGGTCTGCATGCGGTAGGTGCCCACCACGGCCCCGGTGGGGCGGTGGGTGAGGACGAGATGATGGCAATGGGCGTCGAACTCGTCCTCGTCGCGCTGGGTGAGGTAGGAGCGGTCGAGTCCTTCCTCGAGCTCCATGTTGAACACCTCGAAGCGCAGGCGCAGGACGGCGTCGAGCTCCTCGCGGCTGCGGGCGCAGGAAAGGCTGTATTGACCGGCCACGATGTCGCCCGGAGGCAGATGGGCGGGCAGTAGGGGATAGGCCGGCCGGGTGCGGGATCGGATCGTTTTCACCATGCCCGTGGGGTGCGGATAGGCTCGGGGTACGTTTGGCCAGAGTCTGGCAGGACCGCCCCGCTCCGCCCAGCCCAAAGTTGGCTCCGCGCCGGATCCGGACCCGGCGGGGACTGGGGGTTGACGGAGACCGGGGGCTGTGGCATGGTCCACCGCTTTCCGGGCCCCCATCGTCTAGTGGCCTAGGACGCCGGGTTCTCATCCCGGTAACACGGGTTCGACTCCCGTTGGGGGTGCCACCCTCCCCTTCTTGACAGGACCACCCCGCCGGTGGTTCATTGGCGTCCGGAGGGGAGGCATCGGCGCGGCACGCGTCCGGAGCGGGACAGGGGCCGCCCCCGGATCCCGCGGTTCCGGATGGCGAAGCGCCCGGCGGCTTCCTTCC
>PXDE01000495.1 GCA_003566475.1 PVC group bacterium
CCGGCTCCTCGCCCATGGCGGAGAGGAGGTCGCGGTACTCGCCCAGCGCGGTCTCGTAGCGCCGGATGGCCTCCCGCAGCGCCGGCCGGTCCTCGGCCGTCACGGGCTGGACCATCCAGGACGGGTCCAATTCATCGACCTCCCTCCGCGACCAGACGGAAACCCCCTGGGGGAGCCGGACTCGCACCCCGCCCTGCTCCACCTCGTGGCGGATCTCGCGGGCAAGGATCTCGAACGGAGGGCCGGAACGGTCCAGCACCCAGACCTGGATCTCCTGCGCGGCCACGGGGACAGGTCCGGCGACCAGACTGAGGAAGAGCGCGAGGCCGGCGCCCTGCCCCGCCCTGGACCGCCCAGGCTTCAACGCCTCTCGTCGTCCGGCGAGACCGCCTCCCAGGTGCCGCCCGGCGCCGGCTCGAAGATCCGGGGGCGGTAGGGACGCTCGACATCCCGGAGCAGGGCTTCGCGCTCCTGCTGGCTCATGACCCTCAGGCGGTTCTCGAGGATCTCCCGGTCCAGGGTGGGCGAAGCCGATCCGCCGGTGACCTGCGGACCCTCCTCGCGGGCGAACAGCGGGACGTTCACGCCCCGCTGGGTGAGATAGACCCCGCCGCCGAGACCCCCCAGAATCCCAAGCAGGAGCCCGAACAGAAACGCCTCCCGAGGCGTCTGGAGCGGACTGGTGAACGGAGTTCGTCGGGGACGGGCCATGACAATGAACAAGATGGACCGTCGGGGCGGTTTTGTCACGGACAAAGCCTGGGCCGTCCGGAGGGATCAGGGGTTACCGCCCCACGTCCACCCAGACCGTTCGCCCCAAGGCTTCTTCGGGGTCGTCGTGGCTGAGCTTGAGGCTGGCGAGCTGGGGATGCGCGTCGAACGGCTCCAGCACCAGCCGGTGGTCGGTGCCCGTCTCCCGGCGGCGGATGGCGTCCTGGACCTGGCCGTTGACCACCCCCCAGTGGGCCACCAGCACCCGCCGGTCGGCGACCTCCCCCTCGACCACCCGGCGGACATCGTAGGCATAGACCACCAGCGCGTCCGGGTAGGCACCCGGCTCCGGGATGGCGCTGACCGACCGCAGCCGCGCCTCGACCTGCACCCGCGGCGGGTTCTCGCGCCGGGCCAGATACCGCTCGTGGTACCGGGCATGGGCCGCGACCTGCTCGTCCTCCAGATCCCGGGCGTAGAGCGCCAGATGCTGGATCTCGCCGTCCCAGCGCCCCCGTCCGAGCTCGCCCGCCACGATCTCCCCGCCCTGCCAGGCCCGAAGCTGTCGGGCGAGAACTTGGCCATCCGCCCGTTGCCGACCTGCACGGTGCGGCCGGCGCTCAACTCGGTCAGGTACACCCGACCCCGGTCCGCATAGCCCAGAGCCCCGTCGCCGGCCAGTTCCCGAAGCCATTCCAGATCGTCGGGCGGATCCGGCCGCTGTGCCTGCGCCGAGAGACCGGCGGCCAGCATAGCTAAGGAGACTAGGATTGGCTGGGTTCGCATCGGTGGATCGATCGAGTCATCGTAGCTCGTAGTAGAGTAGGTTCGGATTCCTGCGTCGGCTCGTCAAGTAGCGCCTGATGCCGATCCGAATGAAGGGGCGTGATGTTGACACCCGTGCCGTCGGTGCATCCCCGACGAGAAGCAGCTTTACGCGCCGTGCATCTGAGTGTACCGGCGGAGTCCACGCCATCGGCCCCACCCTGACGTCGGGACAGTGGTACCTTGTCCTGGCCCGGATCGACATCATCGAGTCCGGACTGGACCAGATTGATCTCTGGTACTTCACGGCGGACGCCAACGTGCCCACCACCGTCGCCGGACTGGGGGCACCCGATCTCAGCTCCTCCCTCCTCGACTGGGGGGACAGCATCAACACCATCAGCGTACCGCCCCCGTGATTCCTGAGCCGTCCTCGTCCCTGCTGCTCGGCCTGGGGGCTCTGGCCGTCCTCGTCGCCCGGCGTCGCACGGCCTAGGTGTCGTCAATCCAGATGTCCGATCGGACATCTGGTTTGCATCGGACGGGGTGGACGGCGGGCGGGGATGCGTCGCCAGATTGACGTCGCCCGCCGATGTCCGGATACTGCGGGGCATGGGAACCCGGGAACGTCAGGCCAGGATGGTCGCCGAACGGCGGGAGCTGATTCTGGACGCGGCACGGGATCTGTTCGCGGCGGAGGGGTATCTGGGGGTGACCATGGACCGGGTGGCCGCCGCCATCGAATACGCCAAGGGCACGGTGTATCTCCAGTTCGGCTCCAAGGAGGACATGCTGCTGGCCCTGCTCGCCAGAACCCGGTCCGACCTCGCCGCCCGGCTCGCCCTGGCCACCGGCGGCGAGGAACGCCCCCGCGAGCGGCTGTACGGACTGCCCGCCGCCCTCGACGAGCACGTGGAGACCGCCCCCTGGTATCTTCCCCTTTCCGCTTTGGCCGCCGAGCCTTCCATCGAGACCAAGGGCGCCGACGCGACCCGGCAGGATCTGCGGGCGGCCACCTTCCGCTGTCTGCGCCCGGTGCACGACCTGGTGAAGCGGGCGGTGGCGGCGGGGGATCTGGCCCTTCCCGCCTGGTGCCGACCGGAGTCGCTCGGGTTCGCCCTGTGGTCCTTCCTGCACGGCGGGCTCATGCTGGGGCGGCCGCTCATCCGCGACGCGGAGGGCCTGGCCTCCCTGGCCCTCAACACCCGCGGCCACCTCTTCCTGGCCCTGCTCGACGGCCACGGCTGGATCCCGCTCAGCCACGACCACCAGCCCCTCCAGGCCTATCTCGCCCGCCGCCAGCTCCTGGCCGAAGCGAGCCGGGCGTGACCTCCCCCCCGATCCCCAATCCCCAATCCCCAATCCCTCCCCATGCCTCCCCTCCCCCGCCGGTTCTTCGCCCGCCCCACCCTCGAGGTGGCGCGGGATCTGGTCGGGTGCCTCCTGGTGTTCCAGCCTGAGGAGGGCCCCCGTCTGGTGGCGCGGATCGTGGAGACCGAGGGCTACACGGCGGACGACCCCGCCTGCCATGGGTTCCGCTGTGTGGATGACCGGGGACGGGTGGTGCGCCGCGATGTCCGGGGGGCCGGCCTCCTGGCCACGCCGGGAACCGCCTATGTGTACTTCACCTACGGCATGCACTGGCTGCTCAATGTGGTCACCGAGCCACGCGATGTGGTGGGGGCGGTGCTGATCCGGGCCGCCGAGCCGCTGGAGGGAATCGAAGGGATGCGGACGCGGCGACCGCGGATCCGCCGCGATCTGGCTCTGGCCAACGGGCCGGGAAAGCTGGCCCAGGCCTTCGGGATCGACGGCCGATTCCACGGGACGGACCTCACCCGGCCTCCGCTGTTCTTCGCCCGCGATCCCGAGGGCCCGGCACCGAAGGTGGCGGCCTCGGGCCGGATCGGAATCCGCCACGCCACGGACCGGCCCTGGCGGTTCTACCTGCCCGGCCATCCGGCGGTGTCGCCGGGCCGGCCGGGTCAGCCGCCCCCGCCGAAGAAGCGCAGCAGGACGTAGACGGCCACCCCGGTGACCGACACGTAGAGCCAGATCGGCCAGGTGATCCGGCCCAGCCGGATGTGCGGCACGTAGCGTGCGGTGACCCCGAAGAACACGTTGAGGAACACCAGGGGCACCACCGCGACCGAGAGGAGGATGTGGGAGATGAGGATGAAGAAGTAGACCGGACGGATCCAGCCTTCGCCCAGGAACTTCGAGTCGCCGTGGAAGTAGTAGTAGGCCAGGTAGGTGACGAGAAACGCGCCCGAGGCGGCGAGAGCGCCGGTCATGAGCCCGATGTGCCGGCGGCGGTGGCCGCCCCGGATGGCCACAATCCCCAGGGCGATGCACACCGCGCTGAGGCTGTTGAGGGTGGCGTTGACCGCGCGCAGCGAGGCCGCCCAGTAGGGCGCGGCGTCCTCGGCGGGCTGCCGGAAGTAGACGATCCAGAAGATGAGGGCGACGGCGGCCGCGCTGACGATGAGGATGGCGGTGACGGCGGGGGCGATGCGGTCGGAGTCTTGGGAGGGCATGGGGGTGGGATCTGATTGTGGATTGTGGATTTCGGATCGGGAAGGCATCTCAGGCCGGGCGGCGAATCTGGTTAGAGGTCGAACCCGCCCTCCTCGGGTTCCGAGATCTCGGGCGGCGGGGGGGCGAGGGAGGTCGGCTCGTCGTCGGGCCCGGGCAGATGCCCGCGCCGGTCGAGCTCCGTTCGGATACGCATTGCCTCCTGGTGCAGGTGGCGGTCCGCGATGCGGCCGGTGGCGACGCCCAACTGCTGATGGACGGCCAGATAGGCGCGGCCTGCCTCCGAGTCCATGAAGTCGAGCACCGGGTCCAGCTCATCGGCGGGCATCTGCGTCCGCAGGCGGTTGCGGATCGTCCGCAGGCAGTCCTCCACAGGGTAGTTGGCCTCCATGCGGGTCCAGAAGGCCTCCTCCACGTGCGGGTAGGCCCGCCGGAACAACGTGAAGGTCCGGTACTTGATGACGGCCAGCATGTCGGGAATCCGGTTTCGGACCAGGAAGTCCTGGTGCCGGTCGTCCGTCCGCTCGATGGGGATGTCCGACGGCGATGGCGGGGACCGCCGTGCCGCGGCCGCGCCGTCGTCCTCGGGCCCCTCGGATCCGTCCGCCGTCGGACGCCGGGGCGGCGGGGTCATGAGCCCGGCGTCGGCCAGCCGCCGGGCCACGCCCGCCTGCATCCGGTCCTGCCAGGCCGACACCTCCTCGGCCGCGATCCGGTTCAGCCGGGCGCTCACCGTCTGGTAGTAGCGGCCCACGGGGCTGGTGGCGAACGCCGTCACCGCCCGGGCATGGTCCTCGGAAAGGTGGCTCCGCACCTGGGCCACCAGGTCGGCGCGCAATGCGGCGATGTCCATGTCGCGACGGATCTCGGCGAGCACCTCCGGAGGAATGTCGCGATGGCGGTCGGCCAGGCCGTCGTACCCCTGTTCGACCATCTGGCGCAGGGGCGGAAGATAGACGGCGTCCACCAGGGCCTCGAACGCATCGGCTTCCGCAACGGCGGGGACATCCGCCCAGAGGGGGGCCAGGTCGGCCTCGTCCTCCGCCGAACCGGCATCCATCGGCCCCGACACGGCCAGAGCGAGCGCAACGAGGATTCGACGGCCGGCCATGTCCACCTCAGCCTCCGGCGGACGCCGCCGCCACGAGTTCGGGAATCTCCCTTCCGTTCGGGCCCGGCCCGGGCTCCGGCTCGCCCATCATCTTGTAGGCCTCGGCGGACCGGATGCGCACACGGACGACCTGGCCCCGGCGGTCGGCCGGGTCCTCAAAGAACACCAGCTTGCCCTCGGGCGTCCGGCCCCGCCACCGGCCGCGGGCCTTGTCCTCCGCCAGCACCTCGACCGTCCGGCCCGTCCAGGCCGCATGCCTCTCGGCCAGGATCCCGGCCTGCACCGCCTCGATCTCCTTCCGCCGCCGCTCCTTCTCGTCGGCCGGCACGTCGTCGGGCATCTGCCGGGCGGCCAGCGTCTTCGGCCGCTCCGAATACTTGGCCAGATGGATCTTGTCCCATCGGATCTCGCGGACCAGGTCCACCGTGCTTTCGAACTGGGCCTCGGTCTCGCCCGGGAAGCCCACGATGATGTCGGTGTGGATGGCCGCCCCCGGAAGGATGCGGCGGATCCGCCCGACCAGGCGGCGGTAGTCCCCGACCGTGTATCCGCGGCGCATCCGCGCCAGCACCTCGTCGTGCCCGGCCTGCACGGGCACCTCGATCTGCGGACAGAGGCGGGGCTCCTCCGCCACCGCCTCCAGAATGCGGTCGGTCATGTAGTTGGGATGGCTGGTGAGAAACCGCACCCGCTCCAGTCCCTCGATCCCCGCCACCGCCCGCAGGAGATCGGCCAGATCGCCCTCTCCATCCCGATCCATGCCGTAGCGGTCCACGATCTGGCCCAGCAGCATCACCTCGCGGATGCCCTGCCCGGCCAGAGCCCGGCATTCGTCGAGGATCTCGCGCCGGGGGCGGCTGCGCTCCGCCCCCCGGCGGTAGGGGATCACGCAGAACGTGCAGGCGTGCGAGCAGCCGAGGACCACCGGGACATGGGCGGTCACCGCCGATCCGCGCTGAAGGGCGGGGAGGATATGCTCGCCGTCCTGGATGGCGTCGCGCACCGCCCGTTCCCGCGTCTCGGCCAGACGGTCGCGGTCGTAGCGGCCGGTGCGCTCCAGATGGTCGAGCAGGGGCGCGGTCTCCGAGGGCGGCAGGAACACGTCCACGAACGGGAAGCGCCGCTTCAGGGCCGGGGCCTCGCGCAGGCCCACCATGCACCCCATGAGGGCCAGCACCATGTCCGGCCGGGCCTCCTTCACCGCCCGCAGGGCGCCCAGACGGCTGGCCGCCTTGTCCTCGGCCTGCTGCCGCACCACGCAGGTGTTGAGCACCACCAGGTCCGCGTCCTCCGCCGCGGACGACGGCTGATAGCCGATCGCCTCGAGCTGGGCGCCCAGATGACGCGAGTCGGCCTCGTTCATCTGACATCCGATGGTCCACAGGTGGTACTTCATAGCCAGACATCGAATGTAGCCGGAACCTTGGGCCAGATCAAAGGTCCATTCGGCCCCCGAGGTCCGACTTGCCGGAACGGGGCGGATCCGCGAAACTGCGGGGATGATGTTCAACCGAATCGTCAGGCGGTCCCGGGCCGTCCTGCTCGGCGTGGCGCTGGCGAGTCTGCCGGCGTGGAGCTCCGGCCAGGACGCCCCCTCGCCCGAGGCCATGCAGCTCCGGGCCTATACCTCCATCATGGAGGCGGAGCGGGCGCGCGACGCCGGCCAGCATGGGCTGGCCGTGCGGCGGTTCCGCGAGGCCCTCATCTCCTACAATGCCCTGGCCGGCGCCTATCCCGACTTCCGTCCCGACATCGTGGCCCACCGCCTGCAGACCACCCGCGAGGCCATCCGCCAGATCTCCGAGGCCACGGGCCGCACCGAGGAGGAGCTGGCCGCCGAGGGGGTGCGGATCGAGGCCGTGGGCCGGATGCCCCCGGAGCGGGTGGCCGAAGCTATGGAGGAGAATGTCCGCCTGCGCCAGCGGGTGGCCGAGCTCGAGGCCGAGGTGGAGGCCGGCCCCCGCCTTCCGCCCGGTGAGCGGGCCATGATCGAGACCATGGCCGAGAACCTCTCCAAGCTGGCGGCCGGGCTTCAGGAGGCGCGGCGGCAGGACCGGGCGGCCACCCAGGAGCTGGTCCAGCTCGCCCGGGCCGCCGATCAGGGCAGCCGCGATATGGCCCGGCTGCTCGGCCAGCTCCGGGAGTCGGTGGCGGCCAGCCCGCTCAGCCCCGAGCAGATGGCCGAATGGTTCGCCGAGGCCGAGGCCAAGGTCCAGGGACGTCTGTCCGAACAGGCCCGCGCCCTGAACGCGGCCGCCGAGACCGAGCGGACCCTCCGGAGCGAGGCCGAGGCCCTGCGGGCCGAGGTGGCCCGACGGGAGCAGGCCGCCGCCGACCGCCTGGAGGAGATCGAGGCCCTCCAGGCCGCGCTCACCGCCCAGCGCCAGGACGCCGACGTCGCCCTCCGCGAAGTCCGTCAGGACGTGGCCCAGCTCGAGGCCCGCCTGGCCGAGATCCAGGATCAGGGCGAGGACTGGACCCGGGAACGCGACCGGCTTCAGCAGGAGGTCACCCGGGCCACCCGCCAGATCGCCTATCTGGAGGAGGAGATGAAGATCATCGAGGACGCCTACGCGCGCATCGGTCAGCGCGCCCTCGATGTGGAGACCCGCAACCGCCAACTCGAGGCCCGGCTCGCCGAACTGGGCGCCCCTGCGCAGACGGACCCGCCTCCGGAGCCGGCGCCGACCCCATCGCCCGGGGAGCAGTCCGAGGAACCGGACGCGGACGAAGCCGACGACGAGCCCTCCGGGCCCGATGTCCCGAGGTGAGGTTCCGCAGATCCCGGGCGCGGCGGGGCCTCCCCGGCTCCGCGCCGCCCTCCTTCAGGTCGTGGCCTGGCATATCGCGGCGCTTGCCGTGCTGGTCGGTCTGGTGGTGGCGCGGGAGGTCCGCGACCGGCATGCCCTCGACGGACTTCTCCTCGAGGCCGGTCGCGCGCATGGGGTGGACCCCCGGCTGCTCTCCGCCGTGATCTGGAAGGAAAGCCGGTACCAGCCCGGCGCGGTGGGGGCGGCCGGGGAGCGGGGCCTGATGCAGGTGATGGAACCCGCCGCCCGCGAGTGGCACGCGGCCACCCGGGGCAAGGAGACGCCCTTCGATCCCCAGTCGCTGTTCGAGCCTCGGACCAACGTCCATGCCGGGGCCTGGTATCTGGGCCGCGCGATCCGCCGCTGGCGCCGGGAGGACGATCCTCTGGCCAGGGCCCTGGCCGAATACAACGCTGGCCCCTCCCGGGCCCGGGCCTGGGACGAGGCCAGCCGCGAACAGAGCATCCCCTTCCGCGAGGCCATCGACATCGCCTCCACCCGGGCCTACATCGAGGATGTCCTCGGCCGCTATCGGGGACGAGGCCCGCGCTGACGCATCGGGCGTCCGCGATCCGCACCACCGCCTTCCCTTCCCCGGCCCTTGCCCTTCATTCGTGTTCATGGTAGCGCATTCCCCGATCCCGATCTGGTGTGGAGGTGGCGATGAGGCGGAAGTGGAAACGGCAGGGAAGCCTGGTGGCGGCGTGGCTGGGGCTGGGGCTGATCCTTGGGCTGGCGAACCCGGCCCCCCCCCCCTCGGCCCATGCCCCGGAGGCGTTGGTTGAAGTCTCGGCCTGGGAGTATCGGGCCGTGGCCGCGGACGGCGACGCGGGCCCGTGGACCCCGAACCTGGCCGAGGCGGTGGAGGCGCTGGGCGACATTCCCGCCACGCTCCCCTGGCCCCGGGTGTGGGTGACCTTCGCCCCCTGGGACTTCGCCCCGCCCCGCAACGGCGACGACCACCCCGCCTCGTTCGAGGCGGTGCCGGAGCTGATCCACCTGCGCGGCCACAGCGCGGGCCGGGCCACCCTCACCGTGGACCGTCGGGGGGCTCTGGACTTCACCTGGCTCCAGGGCGAGCCCCGGCCCCGTCGGCCCGGCCACGCCTTCGCCCGGGTGACCGTTCCCGAGACGATGGACATCGGGATCGAAGCCTTCGCGGATGGCGACATGGCGTGGTGGGTCAATCAGGAACCTGTGTTCCGGACGCCGGAGGGCGCCAGGCCCGGTGCGGTCCACCGTTTCCCGGCCCGGCTCCGCGAAGGCGACAACGTGCTCGCCGTGGTGGTGGAAAGCGGGGCCAACGACTGGACGATGACCAGCCGGGGCGTTCGCGTCCTCGACCCGCCCCACCCCGGACGCCTCGAAGCCCGGGCGGAGTTCCAGGCTGGCGATCCGTCGGCCTGGCGTTCGCTGACCTTCCAAGGCCCCGAGCCGGAGCGGGTGCGGCTGAACAGCAAGCCGCTGCCCCTCCCCCTCCCCGGCATGGTCTACGACGCGGTCCCGGGCATCCCCACGGATCTCCTGCGCGAGGGGCGCAACGAGCTGACGCGGTCCTGGGCGGCGGACGAGGTGTCAGCCATGGTGGCGGCGGCCACCACGGACCGGCGCGCCACCCCGGTCCGAAACGAGGGGCGGCTGCTGGGCCTCGGAGCTACGGCGGTCCACATCCAGACCGGTCCCCACATCGCCCGGGCCACCGAGACCTCGCTGCGGATTCAGTGCCGGACGAACGCCGTGGTTCCGGCGGTGCTGAGGATCGACGGGCGCGAGATGCGGAGCGCCCCCGGCCTCCGGCACGTGTTCAAGGTCGACGGCCTCGATCCCGCCACCGGCTATCCCTACGAGCTGGCCCCCGACATCCGCGGTGCGGCGGACGAGGCCATCGTCCGGGCCACCGCCCGCACCCTGCCCGCCGAGGGGCCGGTCACCCTGGGCTTCTGCGGCGACCCCCAGTCGGGACGGGAGGTGTGGGAGCGGGCGGCCCGCCGGTTCCAGGACGGGAACCCCGACCTCGTGGTGATCGCCGGGGATCTGGTGGTGGCGGGCCGGGAGGACGCCCAATGGGACGACGACCTGTTCGGCCCGGCGGCCGACCTGTTCGCCTCGGTCCCGGTCTACGGGGCCATGGGCAACCACGACCACCGGGCCCCCGTGTTCGACTGGGCCTTCACCGACCCCCATCCGGACCGGCTCGGGCGCAACTGGGTCCAGCGGGTGGGCCCGGCCCTCGTGGTGGGGATCAACTACAACGACCACTGGGGCCCGGGGTCCGCCGCCGCCACCTGGCTGGACCGGGTGCTCGACCGGTCCGAGGACCCGTACGTGTTCGTGGTGTCACACGTGTCGCCGTTCTCCTCGAGCTGGCCCCACGGGCGGATGCTCGAGGACGGGCGGGTGGCGGCCACGGCGGGACGGATCGCCCGGGAATTGATCCTCCCCATTCTCGAACGCCACCGCGTCACGGCCTGGTTCTGCGGGCACGACCACAACTACGAGCGCAGCGAGCCACCGGGCGGCGTCACCGTCATCATCACCGCCGGGGCCGGGGCCCGGCTCTACGGTCCCTCCCAAGATCCCGACCAGAACCCGCATTCGGAGGTGTACGTGCACCGGCATCACGTCAGCTTCGTGCGGGCCGACGCCGAACAGGCGGTGTTCACCGCCGTGGATCTCGATGGCGAGGTGCTGGACCCCCGCGCGTGGGCCCCGAGGCAGCGCGGCCCGTGGCCGAGATGAGGACGAGGGCGTGTTGGGCGTTCGGGTACGTGGTCGGGGGAGGGTTCTGAACCGGTGGGTTCAGGTGTCACTCACCGCTGCGGCGGCACCAGCCCCGCCGCCAGAAACGCCTCGGCCAGCCAGTAGTCCTTGGACGAGATGTAGCCGGCGCGGTCGTGCAGGTACCGGAAGCGACGCAAGGCCTCGCGGCGGGAGGTGTCCGCGAGACTGGCTTCGAGGTAGCGGGCCTTCCACGCG
>PXDE01000504.1 GCA_003566475.1 PVC group bacterium
AGTCTCGGGGTGCCGCCCAGAGGCGCTCCGGAGTTCGAGGACAGGGCCCGACGGGCCCTCGAGGCCCTGGTGCACGCCCAGAACCCGGACGGATCCTGGGGGGAGGACTCCGGCCGGCCTGGCGTTCCCAGCCTTCCCGCGACCCTGTGGGCGGTGGCCGCCCTGGAACATCTCCCGTCGGCCCGCGAGGGGGCCGGCCCCGAAGCGGTACGCCACGGCCGGGCGTGGCTGGCCTCCGCGCCCGCACTTGAGGAATCCGCCCATCCGGCCGAGGCCTGGTCGGTGCGGCTGGCCCGGCGCTGGCTGTGTCCGCGCCTTTCGCCGACGCGGACAGCGGTCCGCCCCCGCCGCGCCCCGCCGGCCTGTCCGAACCCGCCGGCACCATGCTGGTCGCCGCCTGGGTCGCCGGGCGGTGAGCCGAGGGCAAGGCTGCTGGCGCGACGCGGGATGCGTAGGAAGATGTCCGACCAGGATCTCCTGTGGGTGATCTGTGGTTCTGGGAGGTTCGCGTGATCGAGAGTCTCGGAGCGCGGTGGAAGGCGGTGGCCATGGTCTCCACCGCGCTGACCGCGCGGAGAGCCCCGTCGCGGCCGATATACACATTGACGTTTCAAACGTAAATGTGTAAACCCCCATTCATGATCCGTCGCGATATCGAGCCGACCCTCCGCAGGCTGGCGGGCGCCTTCAAGGCGGTCACCCTGACCGGTCCCCGGCAGTCGGGGAAGACCACCCTGGCCCGGGCCGTGTTCCCGGATCTGCCCTACCTTTCTCTGGAGAACCCCGACGAACGCCGACAGGCGGAAGTGGATCCCCGGGGATTGCTGGCCCGGTATCCCGATGGCTGCATCTTCGACGAAGTGCATCGAGTGCCCCCCCTGCTCTCCTACCTCCAGGGCGTGCTGGACGCCACCCGCAAGCCAGGCCGGTTCATCCTGACCGGATCCCAGCAGTTCGGCGTGATGGCGGGAATCACCCAGTCTCTGGCGGGCCGGACGGCTCTCCTGAACCTGCTCCCGTTCTCTCTCGCGGAGCTGGCCCGGGGCGGGTACGTTGCCTCCTCGCTTGCCGAACACCTGTTCCGCGGCGGCTATCCCCCCATCTACGACCAGGGCCTGGCCCCCGATGACTGGCTCAATGCCTATATCGCGACGTACGTGGAGCGGGATGTCCGACAGGTGCTCCAAGTCCGCGACCTGAATCTGTTCTCCCGGTTCCTGGCTCTGTGCGCGGGATCCGTCGGGCAGGTGTTCAACGCCTCGCGGCTGGGTGCCGACTGCGGAATCAACCATGGCACCGTGCGGCAGTGGCTCTCGGTCCTCGAGGCATCCTTCGTCGTGTTCCGCCTGTCCCCGCACCATCGGAACTTCCGGAAGCGGGTCACCCGTTCCCCCAAGCTCTACTTCCACGACACCGGGCTGGCCTGCCGTCTGCTCGGAGTGGAGGAGGCCCGGCAGCTTGATACCCACCCCCTCCGCGGCGCCCTGTTCGAGAACTGGGTGGTCGCGGAGCTGCTCAAAGGTCGCATGAATCGGGGCAAACCGTCTAACCTCCACTTCTGGCGCGACCACCTTGGCCTGGAAGTCGACGTGCTGGCCGCGCGAGGCGGCAGGCTGTTCCCCATCGAGATCAAATCGGGCGCCACCCTGGCCGACGACTGGTTCAAAAGCCTGGACCGATGGCTGACCCTGGCCGGCGCGGAGGCGGGCCAGGCTCGGCTCGTCTACGGTGGCCAGGAACCTTGGACCCGGCACGGGGTGAAGGTCGTTCCCTGGCGGAACATCTCCGAAATCGCCGCAGAGGTGTAGGGGGGCCATCTCATTGCCCCCCTCTGCGTACCTCCGTAACCTCTGCGACCTCTGTGGTTCGTTCGGCTGCGGCTGGTGGCCGTGCTGGGGTTACGTGGCGATCAAGGAAAGAAACCCCGCCTCGAAGGCCCCCGGCTGCTTGAGGTTGCGGCGGAAGGCGGTGGCCATGGTCTCCACCGCGTTCACGGCCCGGATGGCCCCGTCGCGGCCGAGCCGGGCCGCCTGGGCGGATAGGGTCTCGGCCTGATCGGGGAAGCCGAGCAGCTCGGCCGGCCCGCCGGAGGCCAGCACCAGGACATCCCGCTGCCAGGCCAGCAGGGTTTCCAGCAGGGCCTCGCGGACCGCCACCATCCGGGTCGCGGCGCGGGCGTTGATCTCGTCGTCCTCCAGATCCTCGTCGGCGGTCTCGGCCTTGATCTCCCGGACCGCCGTCTTCTGGGCCTCGTCGAGCACGGCGGCCAGGCGGTGGGAGGCCCGCAGCGCGTCGAGCACGCTGGCTGGCGCCCCCTCCCGCGCCACCTCCAGCACCACCTCCCGCCAGGGCCCGTCCGGCAGCGGGGGGCGACCCGCCCGCGCGGTCTGGCAGCGCGACCGGATGGTGGCGATCATCTGGCTGGGATCGGCCGCCACCAGCAGGATCAGGGTTCTTGGCGGCGGCTCCTCGAGCGTCTTGAGAAAGGCGTTGCAGGCCTGGATCCCCATGCGGTCGGCCTCCAGCACGGCCAGCGCCTTCCATCCCCCCGAGAAGGACGTCAGATACAGTTCCTTCGCCGTAACGCGCATGGCCTCCACGGTGATCTGCCGGCTCTTGCCCTCGGGCACCACCCGGTGGAGATCGGGATGCGTCCACGACTCGACGGTGCGGCAGTCGCGGCAGACCCCGCAGGGCCCATCCTCCCGGGCGCAGAGGACGAGCCGGGCCATCCAGCGGGCCAGATCGCCGCCTTCCCGATGGGGATCGCCCTCCACAATCCAGGCGTGGGCCAGCCGACCCGACCGATGGCCGCGCCGGAGATCCTCTCGGACCGCCGCCTGGGCCTCAGCCGAGGACACGGGCCACCTCCCGCCACACCGCCTCCGCCACCGCGTCGGGATCCCCGGCCGCGTCGAGGGTCCGGAACCGGTCCGGCTCGCGGGCGGCCAACGCCCGGTAGCCGGCCTGGGTCCGGGCGTGGAAGTCGCGGGCCTCCCGCTCCATCCGGTCGGCCGATCCGCCCCGTCCCGCCATGCGGGCGAACCCGAGGTCGAGGTCGAGGTCCAGGAACAGGGTCAGATCGGGCACGGCGGGTCCGATGGCGAAAGCGTTCACCGCGTCCACGGCGGCGAGGTCGAAGCCCCGCCCGAACCCCTGGTAGGCGGCGGTCGAGTCGTGGAACCGGTCGCACACCACCACCGCCCCCCGGCCGAGGGCGGGGAGGATCACCTCGCGCACGAGCTGGGCCCGGCTGGCCGCGAAGAGCAGGGCCTCCGCCTCGGGGACCAGGCCGTCGCCTGTCTCATCGTGCTGGAGCAGATGGCGGATCCGCTCGCCCACCGCCGTCCCCCCGGGCTCGCGGGTGGCCACCACCTCGCGGCCGGTCTCGCGCAGCCGGGCCACCAGGCGGGCGGCCTGGGTGGTCTTGCCGCTGCCCTCCGGGCCTTCGAAGGTGATGAAGCGACCGCGCCGGCTCATGGTCAGATCTTCACCAGCCGGGAGCCGTCGGGGCCGTCCTGCACCTTCCACCCGAGGTCGGCCAGGTGGTCGCGCAGGCGGTCGGCCTCGGCCCAGTTCCTCTCGGCGCGGGCGCGGTTCCGCCGCTCCAGCAGGGCCTCGAGGTCGGCGTCGCCACCGGTCTCGGACGGGTCCGGTTCCATCACGGCCAGGACGTGATCCAGATCCTCCGTCAGCAGATCCCGCACGGCGGCGGCGGCGGGAGGGTCCATGCCGTCGTGATCGAGGGCGGTGTTGGCTTCGCGCACGAGGTCGAACAGGTGGCCCAGGGCGCCGGAGATGTTGAGATCGTCGTCCAGCGCGGCCCCGAAGGCCTCGCGGCGGGCGCTTGCGAAACCGGGAAGCCCGCCCGGTTCCGCGTCACCCGCCCGGTCCTCGAGCCGGCGCCGCAGCTCGTCGAGCCGGTGCAGGGAGGTCCGGGCCGCCTTCAGGCCGTCGAAGGTGAAGTTGAGCTGCTGCCGGTAATGGGTGGAGAGCAGCAGGTACCGCACCTCCCGGCCCGTCCAGCCCTGGTCCAGGATCTGGGGGAGGGTGAAGAAGTTCCCCTCGCTCTTGGACATCTTCCGGCCTTCCACGATGAGATGGGCGGAATGCAGCCAATACCGGACGAACGGCTTCCCGGTGCAGCACTCGCTCTGGGCGATCTCGTCCTCGTGATGCGGGAACAGGTTGTCCACCCCGCCGCAATGGATGTCGAAGGTCGGGCCCAGATACTGGGTGGACATGGCCGAGCACTCGATGTGCCACCCGGGACGGCCCCGGCCCCAGGGCGAGTCCCAGGCCACGTCGCCGTCCTTCTCGGTCCAGGCCTTCCAGAGGGCGAAGTCGCCGACCTGCTCCTTCTCGTACTCGTCCTGGTCCACCCGGGCCCCCGGCTTCAGACCCGCGCGGTCGATCCGGGCCAGCTTGCCATACTCCGGGAACGACTCGATCCGGAAATACACCGACCCGTCCCCGGCCTGGTAGGCGTGGCCGCGCTCGATCAGGGCGCCGATCATGCCGATCATGGCCTCGGTGTGGTCGGTGGCCGCCGGATAGACGTCCGCCGGGCGGATGCGCAGGGTCTCCAGGTCCGCGAAGAAGGCGTCCTTGAACGGGCGCGTGAAGGCGTCGAGGGAAAGCCCGGCCTCGCGGGCGCCCCGGATGGTCTTGTCGTCCACGTCGGTCAGGTTCATCACCCGGAACACGTCGAACCCCCGCCAGGCCAGATGCCGGACCAGCAGGTCCTCGAACATGAAGGTGCGGAGGTTCCCGAGGTGGGCGTGGTCGTAGACGGTGGGGCCGCAGGTGTAGATGCCGGCCCGGCCCGGGGCGAGGGGGACGAAGGGCTCGGTCCGGCGGGTCAGGGTGTTGCGGAACTGGAGGGTCATAGACCCCTCTACCATGCGTGTCCGCCCCGGGCCGGGCAACCCCGGAATGCGGCCCCCGAAAAAAACGGCTTCCCATGGCCGGTCCGGTTTTGTACATTTCGCGCCTGATTGCTTCCGAGGCGCCTGCTTGAATGAGTTGTCGGTCGTCTTGGGTCTCCACCGGGAGACCCGTCCGGCACCCGGGCAGTTTCCCGGCTCCCCATGGATCCGTGTGCGTCGGAGGCATAGTGGAGTGAGAGGTATGTCAGCGAGACTGTACGTGGGGAACCTTCCCTACAACACCAACACCGGCGATCTGAAGGAACATTTTTCGGCCGCCGGGACCGTGGTGGACTGCCACGTGGTCACGGATCGTGAGACCAACCGGTCGCGCGGATTCGGATTCGTGGAGATGAGCACCGACGAGGAAGCGCAGCGCGCGGTTTCCATGCTTAACGACCAGCCCTTCGACGGCCGGAATCTCCGGGTCAACGAGGCCCGTCCCCGTGAGGGTGGCGGCGGCGGTGGCGGCGGCTACGGCGGCGGCGGCGGGTACGGCGGCGGTGGCGGCGGCTACGGCGGCGGCGGCGGCGGCGGCGGTGGCCGCGGCGGCGGTGGCGGCGGCCGGCGCGACCGGTACTAACCCAACCCCTGTCCAACCGCCGTCCGGGAGCGATCCCGGGCGGCGGTTTTTTTGTGCCGCCACGGCCCGCCATGCGCTTCGTCCCAAAGCACATTGCATGCTCGGGGACGAAGGGATGTCGAACATGGTGGCCAGTACCTCGCTGTCTGTGACAGCGAGGGCACATGTCCGGCGCCTGGCCGGAGGAAGGCTGGACGATGGCCTTCCTTCCATCAGGCAGGCTCGTTTCCATGCGCGGTCCCCTGTCACAGACAGCGGACTACTGGGGCGGCGCCCATCCGGGCATGGTGGCCTGTGTTTCAGAGCAGTTCGTTCTGAACCGCGAATGAACGCCCAACCCACCCCGCCCTTCGGGCACCCCCGTGAGGGGCGTTGCCCAACGGGGCTCACGCCCTCCGGGGGAGGGGATGGACGCGAATTCCAGGGTGGCGGAGGGGCCGGGGGCGCCTGCCGCCCCCGGCCCCAGGGAATCAGCCCTTCCGGGCGGTCAGCTCGGTGTGGCTGGTGATGAGGTTGCGGTAGCCGGGACGCTCCCGAACCGACCCGCCTCGAGGTCGCGGATGGCCTGCCGGATCTGGTCCTGGGTGTTCATCACAAAGGGGCCGTAGCCCACGATGGGTTCGTCGATGGGCTCACCCGCCAGCACGAGCACGGTGGCGTCGGTGCGGGCTCGCGCCACGACCTCTGCGCCCTCCCGGCTCAGCACGACCAACTGGCCCTCGGCGGCCTCCTGGCCTGCGTCCATCTCCACCGTGCCGTGGAGGACCACCAGCAGGGCGTTCCAGTCGTCGGGAAGCGGCAGCCGGGCCGTCGCGCCCGCCGTGAGCCGGGCGTCCCAAACCGCCATGGGGGTGCGGGTCCGGGCCGGGCCGGTCACCGGGCCCAGTCGGCCCGCCACCACCCGCACCGATCCCGCCCCGTCCGGAAGCGCCACGGTCGGGATCTCGTCCCGGAGCAGCGTCTGATACCCGGGGTCGGTCAGCTTGTCCCGGGCGGGCAGGTTCACCCAGAGCTGCACCATCTCCAGCGTGCCCCCGTTCCGGGTGAACGCCTCGGAGTGGTGCTCGCGGTGGAGGATGCCCCGGCCGGCGGTCATCCACTGCACGTCGCCGGGCCATGCTCATCCAGGCCGAGGCCGCCCAGGAGGCCATCGACACCCGGCGTTCCGAGCCCTGCGGGGTGGTCCGCATGACCTGCCCCACCGCCCTGCTCCACGCCCGCGCGGCCGACATGGTGGCCGAATACATGGCCCGGCATCCCAAGGTGACCGTCCACCTCGACGCCACCGACCGGCGGGTGGATGTCGTCGGCGAGGGGATCGACCTGGCCATCCGGGTCCGTCCCCTTCCCCTTGAGGACAGCGACCTGGTGCTCCGGAAGCTGGGCGACCGGCGGCAATGCGTGGTGGCCGCCCCGGATCTGCTCGACCGCGAAGGGCGTCCGGACGCGCCGTCCGGCCTGGCCCGGCTGCCCAGCCTCGCTCTGGGCCCGCCCCAGGACGCGCCGGTCTGGCATCTGGTCAGACCCGACGGGACGGCAGTCCGCATCGGTCTTCAGCCCCGTCTGGTCACCCAGAGCATGGCCGCCCTCCGCATCGCCGCCCTCGCCGGCGTCGGGGTCGTCCAGCTTCCGGCCATGATGATGGCCGCCGAGCTGCGGGACGGGCGTCTGGTCGAGGCGCTCCCCGGCTGGGCGCCGCCCGCTGAGGTCATCCACGCCGTCTTTCCGTCCCGCCGCGGCCAGATCCCCGCCGTCCGCGCCCTCATCGACCACCTCGCCGCGCGGTTTCGGGCGCTGGACGAGGAGTAGGGGCCGGCTAGATCATGTACTCGGGCGGCTCGGTCTCGGACTCGGGCAGGGGCTCGCAGATCATGCCCACGGCCGCGGTCTGGTGGGTCACCTCGTCGACCAGGATGAAGGCCCCGGTGCTCCGGTTGCGGCGGTACATGTCGTAGGCCACCGGCTCGAGGGTGCGCAGGGCGATGCGGCCGATGTCGTTGAGGTCCAGGGACTGCGCGGCACGGTCCTTCTCCAGGGTCTCGATATCCACCTTGAAGGCGATCTGGGTGACCATGGCCCGGGTGGTGCGGGCGTTGAGCTTGAGCAGGTACTTGGTGCCCTTGCGCAGGGGGGCGCGGTCGTCCATCCAGCAGGCCATGGCGTGCAGCTCGTAGTCGACCCGGGGCAGGTAGTCCTGGCCCACGATCATGTCGCCCCGGCCGATGTCGATGTCGTCCTCCAGCTCCAGGGTGGCCGACATGGGGGTGAACACCTCGTCGGTCTCCCCCTCCGGTCCATGCACCGCCTTCACCTTCGATTTCTTCATGGAGGGGACGACCATCACCGGATCCCCGGCCCGGAAGATCCCCCCCGCGACCTGGCCGGCGTAGCCCCGGAAGTCGTGGTGGGCGTCGGAATGGGGGCGGATCACCACCTGCACGGGCAGGCGCTTCTCGTGGAAGTTGCGGTCGTTGACGATGTGCACGTCCTCGAGATGCCGGAGCAGGCACTTGCCCTCATACCACGGCATGTGGGTCGAGGGCTCGACCACGTTGTCGCCCTGGAGGGCGCTCGCCGGGATGTAGGTGATGTCCTGGATCTGCATGCGGGCCGAGAACGCCTCGAAATCCGAGCGGATCTCCCGGAACCGCTCCTCCGACCACCCCACGAGGTCCATCTTGTTGATGCAGAGCACGAGATGGGGGATGCGCAGCAGCGAGGCGATGTAGGCGTGGCGGCGGGTCTGGGATGTCACCCCCTGCCGGGCGTCGACCAGGATCAGGGCCAGGTTGGCGGTGGAGGCCCCGGTGACCATGTTGCGGGTGTACTGCACGTGGCCGGGGGCGTCGGCGATGATGAACTTGCGCCGGGGGGTGGCGAAGTAGCGGTAGGCCACGTCGATGGTGATGCCCTGCTCGCGCTCGGACCGCAGGCCGTCGGTGAGGTTGGCCAGGTTGATCTGGCCCTCGCCGGTGAGGTCGGCGGAGGCCTGGAGGGCCTCGAGCTGGTCCTCGAAGATCAGCTTGGAGTCGAACAGGAGCCGCCCGATGAGGGTGCTCTTGCCGTCGTCCACGCTGCCCGCGGTGGTGAACCGGAGCAGATCCATCTCGGGGGCGGATCCGGGGGAGTCGGTCATCAGAAGTAGCCCTCGCGCTTGCGGTCTTCCATGGCGGCCTCCGAGCGCTTGTCGTCGGCCCGGCTCCCGCGCTCGGTGACCCGGGCGGCCGAGACCTCGGCGATGATGGCCTCGAGGGAGTCGGCGTCGGACTCGATGCACCCGGTGCAGGAGATGTCGCCGATGGTGCGGACGCGCACCCTGAGGGTCTTCACCGGCTCGTTGGCGCGCACGGTGATGAGCGGGCTCACCGGCAGCCACTGCCCGTCGCGGCGCACCACCTCGCGGGAATGGCTGAAGTAGATGGAGGGGATGCGCAGGTTCTCCCGGGCGATGTAGTGCCACACGTCCATCTCCGTCCAGTTGCTGAGCGGGAACACGCGCATGTGCTCGCCGGGATGGATGCGGGCGTTGAAGAGGTTCCAGGGCTCCGGCCGCTGGTTCTTGGGATCCCACTGGCCGAAGGCGTCGCGGAACGAGAACACCCGCTCCTTGGCCCGGGCCTTCTCCTCGTCGCGGCGGGCTCCGCCGATCGCGCAGTCGAACTTGAACTCCTCGAGGGCCGCGAGCAGGGTCGGGGTCTGCAGGCGGTTGCGGCTGGTCTCGCCGGGAACCTCGCGGGCGATGCCTTTGGCGATGGCGTCCTCCACTGTGCGCACGATGAGCCGGGCCCCCAGCTCGGCCGCCCGCGAGTCGCGGAACTCCAGCAGCTCCGGGAAATTGTGCCCGGTGTCGATGTTGAGCAGGGGGAACGGGAAGCGGGCGGGCCGGAACGCCTTCTCGGCCAGCCGCAGCATGCAGATGGAGTCCTTGCCCCCGGAGAACAGGAGGACCGGCCGCTCGAACTCGGCCGCGACCTCGCGCAGAATGTGGATGGACTCCGCCTCCAGGCTGTCCAGGTGACTCAACCGATACCCTTCCATGTGTCGTGCCTTCTCCCGCCGTCGCGGACGCTTAGATGGACCAGTCGGTGACGAACCGGGCCCGCAGCCGGCCCTGCCGCTCGGCCAGGTGCTTGAAGGTGACCGACCGCAACACCTCGTCGACCCGGGCGTCGGCCTCGCGCCAGGCGTCCTCGAACACCTCCCCGCAGAACCGGTACTGCGCCTCGCCCTCGTCGGCCTCCCGGCCCGCCAGCAGCGGACCTTCGAACACCCGGACCACGTCGGCCATGGTGATCTCCTCGGCCGGCCGGGCCAGCCGATAGCCCCCGTCCTTGCCGCGGAACGAATCGGTGATCCCGTTCTGCTTGAGCTGGCGAAGGATCACCTCCAGGAAACGCTGGGGGATCTTCTGGGCGGCCGCGATCTCGGCGATGGGCGCGGGCGGACCGCCTTCCCGTTCCGCCAGAGCCAGCACCGCCCGGAGCGCGTATTGACATCGGTTCGAAATCATGAGATCGCCTTCCTGGGTGTAAAGCGCACCAGTTTGGTCGGGTTAGACCCCGATGTCAAACACCAAAAATCCGATCAGGGAATGCGCGTTTCCCGCGATCCGGAGTCGTGCTCCCCGACAGGCGGCGGGGCCGGGGCCGAACGGTCCCGGAACCTCACCGGGCGTCGCGCTCCTCGAGGATGGCCGAGATCAGGTCCGTCCCCCTGGCCTTCGGCAGCGCAAGGCGCTTATCGACTACGCCTTCGTCCGCTCGCCTGCGGGCACATCCAGCCGAACCCCTGGACGAAGGAGGTGACAGATCCTTTCCGCCAGGCTGTTCGCGTCGCTTCCAGCCGGCCAGACCTTGGACAAGGCCGTCCAGGCATTGGACAAAATCGTCCAGACCTTGGACGCCCGTGCAGCCCGCCTGAGGGCGATAGAGGTCTGTCCCTGCCCATCCGCCACAGACCTGTCCCTACCGCGGAAGACCTGTCCCTACCGCAGAAGGCCTGTCCCTAGGCGCGGCGGCGTCTGTCCTACCACGGGCAGAAGACCTGTCCACTGGCGGCGGGAGGGCATGGATTCCTTCCTGGGTTCCTGATTTGGCAAAAATGAGAAGCGCCCCGCCCCTGGGGGTGCACGAAGGCACGGGGTGACGCCGCAGGTGGATGTGGTGGTAGAAGCGGGCTGGAAGAGGCAGGGTGGGAGGGCGTCCTGTGCGCATAAGGCGGGCGGATTTAGGTGGTTGGCGGGGGCGGAGGGTGGCGGCGGATGGACGGGAGGGACAGGGAACGGGCGCCCCGCGAAATGGGCGCACCGATATGCGTCTAAATGCAGGCATGTATCCTGCCGC
>PXDE01000290.1 GCA_003566475.1 PVC group bacterium
CCGGTGCCGGACGCGGACGGGAACGCCTGGGTCTGGGAACACACCCTGGTGGGCCAGCGCCTGCGGAGGAGCCCCGATCTGGCGGAAACGCTGGAGATGACGGCGCCCCTGCCCTTCTCCAAGGGCATGCCGGTGATGCGGTTCCGGCGTCCGAGCCAGCGGACCTCCGTGGGGACGCCGCACCTCCTGTTCGACCTGGAGGCGGATCCTGGCCAGACTACGCCGGTCGACGATCCTCGCGTGGAGGCGGGACTCCGCGCGCGCCTTTCGGCCGCCCTGACCCGGCATCAGGCGCCGTGCGAGCAGTGGGGCCGGCTCGGGCTGGAGGGGCCGTCATGAGCGCGTCCCGATGCCTCGTGGCCCTGCTGGGCGGGCTGGCCCTGACGATCCCGGGGCCTCAGGTCCGGGCGGACACGGATGACTTCGAAGCGGCGGCCGAGGCGGCGGCCGAGGCCGGGCCGGCCGAACTCCGCGAGATGCGGGACAAGTACCAGACCGCCCGTCGGCAGTTGCAGCAGGTGCGGGCGGAGCGGTTTCAGCGGCTGACCGAGGAGTACCGGTTCCAGCTCCTCCGCCGCGAGCAGGTGTTCCGGGAGCAGGCCGACCTGGACAACCTTCTGCACACGCGGGCCGAGCTCGAGCGGATCGGCGACAAGCCCGACCGCGAGCTGACGCCGCCCTCGAATCCCGCCGCCCTGGCCGGGCTGTGGGCCCTCTACGAGACCAACCGGAACCGCATCAACCAGGAGTATCAGTCCCGGTTCGTGGCCCTCACCCAGAGCTACCTCCGCGCCCTGCGCGACCTGATCGCCCAGCTCACCCGGGAGGATCGGATCGAGGACGCGATCCGCTGCCGCGAGGAGGTCGAGACGGTGAGCAACGCCTGGGACTATCTGGCCGCCCTGGAGGCGGTGCGGGCCGCGTCGGGGAACGCCTCGCCCTAGACGTTGAACAGGAAGTGGCAGACGTCGGCGTCGCGCATGACGTAGTCCTTGCCCTCCACCCGCATCTTCCCCGCCTTGCGGATGGCCGCCTCGCTGCCATGGGCCTCAAGGTCGGCCACGGAATAGATCTCGGCCCGGATGAAGCCCCGCTCGAAGTCGGAGTGGATGACCCCGGCGGCCTGGGGGGCGGTAGACCCGCGCGTCACCGTCCAGGCCCGGATCTCCTTGGGCCCGGCGGTATAGAAGCTCTGCAGGCCGAGCAGGTGATAGGCCTCTCGGGCGACGGCGGCGAGGGCGGGCTCGGTCAGGCCGAGATCGGCCAGCATCTCCTGGCGATCCTCCGGGGCCAGCTCGGCCAGCTCGGCCTCCAGCCGGGCGCACACGGGCACGAAGCCGCCCTGTTCGGCGGCCGCCCGCTCCCGGATCGTCCGGGCGGCCGCCGATTCGCCGGCGAGGTCGTCCTCGTCCACGTTGGCCACGTAAAGCACCCGCTTGGCGGTGATGAGCCCCAGGCCCCGGGCCTCCCGGGCCGCCTCCTCGGAGGCCAGCGCCGTCCCGCCCCGGAGCACCCGGCCCTCGGAGAGATCCGCCAGCAGCGACTCCAGCACCTGCGCCCGGTGCAAGGCGTCCTTGGCGCCGGTGCGGGCGGTGCGGCGCACCCGGTCCAAGGCCCCCTCCACGGTCTGGAGATCGGCCAGGAGAAGCTCGGTGTCGATGATCTCGATGTCGCGGACCGGATCGACGCTGCCGTCAACATGGACGATGTCCGGGTTGTGATGGCACCGCACCACATGAAGGATGGCCTCCACCTCGCGGATGTGGGACAGGAACTTGTTGCCCAGCCCCTCGCCCTGGCTCGCCCCCTTCACCAGCCCGGCGATGTCCACGACCTGCAGCACCGCCGGGATCACCTCCCGGGTCTCGATATGGCGGCGCAGGACGTCGAGCCGGGGGTCCGGCACGGCCACGATGCCCACGTTGGGCTCGATGGTGCAGAACGGATAGTTGCTGGCCTCGGCCCCCGCCGCGGTCAGCGCGTTGAACAGCGTGCTCTTCCCGACATTGGGAAGTCCGACAATCCCGGCCTTCATGGCCGGTCAGATCCGCTCGGAGAACGCGGCGGCGATCACCCGGTTGCCATCGTGGTTGGCGTGCAGGCCATCGACGAGGAGGCGGTCCTCGTTGCCCTCGAACTCGCGGCGGAGGTCGACCAGGATCCCCCCCTCCTCCCGGGCCACCTCGCGCATGGCGTCGGCCATGCGCAGGGAGGCGGAGTTGAAGATGATCCGCTTGCCCACGATGGGCATGGTGGAGCCGACCAGCGGGATGGTCCCCTGGGCCTTGGCCCGCTGGATCATGGTCCGGACATTTTCCTTGGCCTGGTCCGGGGACCGGCCATGGATAGCGTCGTTGGCGCCGAACAGGATCAGCAGGTAGCCCGGCTTCTCCCGGAGAACGCTGTTGAGTCGGGCCAGCCCGTCCCCCGAGGTGTCGCCGGACACCCCCCGGTTGAGCGTGCGCTTGCCGGTGTTGGCCTCGACCATGGCCGGATAGGGAAGGCCGTCCGTCCAAAGGATGCCATAGGTGATGCTGTCGCCGAAGGCCACGATCAGGTCGGGGTCGTTGTCGAGGAAGTCGTGGCCTTTGCCCGCCTTGCTGGAGCTTCCGCCGCTGGAGAGGCAGCCGGAGAGGGCCACGGCCAGGGCCACCAGGCCCAGGCTTCTCCACCGGCACCAACTGGATCGTATCATCGTCTCCACTCCTGTCCCCGGGGAACGCCCCCGTAAAGGGGCGGGACTTTCCCACCTTCCCGCCCCCCCCGCAAGTGCAATTCGACCGCCTTTGCCCAGTTCAGGATGACAAGGCCGCGGGAAGGCGGTAGATTCCGCCCATGCCAGCTACCTGCACCCGCCCGCCGTGGATCCGGACCGCCGTCCTGCTCCTGCCCCTCCTGACCGGCTGCCTCCGCAGCACGGTGTCGTTTCGGACCGACGCCGACGGGAACGGCCACATCCAGCTCACCAATCTCGCCTCGACCCGGGCCGTCCGGGATCTGTCCACCGCCATGGACCTGATGGTGGGCCTGGGCATGGCCGATCCCGACGACCGCGACGCCCTCCACCTCCTGTTCCGGACCTGGGGGCTCGACACCCGGCCCGGACAGCCCGCCTACGACCGCGAGACGCTGGAGCAGATGGCCATCATGTTCGGCCCGGACGTCCGGCTGGCCGAGGTCCGGGAGATCGAGAGTCCCGACGGCTACCGGGGCTTTTCCGCCCGCTACACCTTCCCCCACATCTCCCGGGTGCGGCTGGGGGAACTGAACGACGGCTTGCCCGCCCGCGACCGGGCCGACGATCCGGCCGCCTGGTTCGCCTGGAGCTACGGGTTCGCCCACCGGGCCCAGCCCGCGCCCGCGATCCAGGTCCAGCCCCCGCCCCGCGAGGCCTTCGCCAACCCGAAGCCGGTCCGCCCCAACGATGTCGAGACCTACCTGGAGGCGGCGCGGGCGTCGCCGGTGCTCGATCATGTCGTCCGCCGCATCGTGGGCGGGCTCCAGATCCGGGTCCAGGTCCAGCCGCTGGGGCCCGGGATCCGCACCGACGCCCCCCACCGCTCCGCCGGGGAGCCGCCCATCATCACCCTGGTCGAGTACCGCGCCGAGGACCGGACGTCGCTGGACGACATCCGCGACCTGCTGGCCGTGCGCAGCCCGACCGATCTGGAAAAACTCGCCGAGCGAGGCATGCCCGGGCTCACCCTCACCCCCCCGTTCGCCCCGGTCACCATCCAGTTCCCGCCGCCCAGCCCTTGATGGCGTCCTCGGCCACCGTCGGCACCAGCCGCCGAACCACGGTTCCGACATGGGCGGGGACCGTCACCGGATAGCGGGCCCGAGGCCACCGGGCGGTCAGAGCCCTGGCCACCGTCTCCGCCACCGCCTCCGGCGGCTTCCGGAAGACGTCCCGCAGCGTGCCCTCCCCGGTCCCGCCGCCCAGATGCTTCCGATAGGCCTCCTGATGGGGGCTGGATGGGTTCGCCACCACCGCCTCGGCCTCGGCTTCGGCCCGTTCCCGGAACCGGGTGGCGATGGGGCCCGGCTCGATCAGGATCACCCGGATCCCGCTGTTCCGAAGCTCGACCCGCATGGCGTCGGCCATGGCCTCCAGCGCATGCTTCGACGCGCAGTAGGCGCCCAGGAACGGCAAAACCACCCGTCCCACCACCGAGCTGATATGCACGACGCGGCCCGAACCCGCCTCCCGCAGGGCGGGCAGAAGCCGACAGGTGAGGTCATGCAGCCCCACCACGTTCACCTGGAACTGCATGCGGAACTGGTCGCGGGTCACGTCCTCCATGGCCCCGGGCTGCCCGTAGCCCGCGTTGTTGACCACTCCGTAGAGCCGGGGGAACCGGCTAAGCGTCTCCGCGGCCGCCGCCTCGATCGACGCGTCGTCGGCCATGTCCAGCCCGACGGGATCGAATCCCTCGGCCCGCAGGCGGTCCAGATCGTCCGCCTTCCTGGCGGTCGGGACCACCCGCCAGCCCTGGTCCCGCAGCGTCAGGGCGGTCGCCCACCCGATCCCGCTGCTGCATCCGGTCACCAGCACCCCACGTGTCCTGCGTTCGTCCGAAGTTCTCATGGCGACCAGCCTACGCCACCGGCCCGCCCTTGCCCACCCCAGGATCCGCAGATCCATTTCGGACCTATCGCCTCCGCTTGACTCCCCGCCCCGCGTGTTTACGGTGGGCAGGATGAATTCGACATCTCCATCTGCCTCCTCCGCCCGGGCTGCCGTGGTGGGCGCGGGCGTGGCGGGCCGGGTGCTCGCCCTCCGCCTGCTCGACGACGGCTGGTCGGTCACCGTGTTCGACCGGGGCGAGCCCGACGGGCGCCATTCCTGCTCCTGGGCGGCGGCCGGCATGATCGCCCCCAACTGCGAACGCGAGGCTGCCGAGCCCGAGATCGAGCGCATGGGGCTGGTCGCCCTCGACCGCTGGCCCGCGATCCTGGCCGCCCTCGACGCCCCGGTCCGGTTCCGGCAGGACGGGAGCCTGGTCGTGGCCCATCCCCGCGACCGCCAGGAACTGCTCCGCCTGCGCGGCCGGCTTCGCGACGGCGCCCTCGCCGACGGCACCGCCCGCGATGTGGACGCCGCCGCCATCGCCGAGCTCGAGCCCGAGCTGGAACGCCGGTTCGCGCACGGACTCTACATGACCCGCGAGGCCTATCTTGACAACCGTCAGGCCCTGCCCGCCCTGGCGTCCGCCCTGACCTCTCGGGGCGCGGATGTCCGCTTCCGGACCCCGGTCCAGGCGGTCCGTCCCCACGAGGTGGACGGGGAGCGGTTCGATCTGGTGTTCGACTGCCGGGGCCTGGAGGCCCAGCCCGAACTGCCCCGCCTGCGCGGAGTCCGGGGCGAATTGCTGGTGGTGATGGCGCCCGACGTCCACCTGCGCCGATCCGTGCGGATGATGCACCCCCGCTACCCGATCTACATCGTGCCCCGCGATGACCAGGGCTACATCATCGGGGCCACCGCCATCGAGAGCGAGGACGCGGGACCGGTCTCCGTCCGCGGGGCCATGGAGCTGCTTTCCGCCGCCTACGCCCTGCATCCCGGATTCGCCGAAGCCCGGATCCTCCACCTCGTGACCCATTGCCGCCCCGCCTTCCCCGACAACCGGCCGCGCATCCTGACCCGGCCCGGGCTGATGCGAATCAACGGCCTCTACCGTCACGGCTGGCTCCTCGCCCCCGTGTTCGCGGAGACCGCCGCCGCCCTGGCCCAGGACCGGACGCCGCCGGGACCGGTCGGCCCCCTGGTCGAGGAGGACGCGGCGTGAACCTCGTGGTCAATGGCCGACCGTCCCACTCCAAGGGCGAAACCGTGGCCGAACTCCTCCGCGAACTGGGCTTCGAGGCCAATCAGGTGGCGGTGGCCCTCAATCTCGACTTCGTCCCCCGCTCCCGCTATCCCGACACGCGGCTGAGCGAGGGGGATCGCGTTGAAATCGTCTCCCCCATGCAGGGAGGCTGAACCCGGATGATGTCCTCATGACCTGGACCCTCGGATCCGTGACCCTGGAAAGCCGTCTGATCCTCGGCAGCGCTCTCTACCCGTCCCCCGACCTCATGACCCAGGCCATCCGGGCCAGCGGGTGCGGGATGGTGACCGTCTCCCTCCGCCGCCAGAACCCCACCGAGACGGCGGGCCGCAAGTTCTGGGACATCATCCAGTCGCTGGACGTGGAGGTGCTGCCCAACACGGCGGGCTGCCGGACCGCCCGCGAGGCGGTGACCACCGCGCACATGGCCCGCGAGCTGTTCGGCACGCCCCGGATCAAGCTCGAGGTGATCGGCGACGACTACACGTTGCAGCCCGACCCCATCGGCCTGGTCGAGGCGGCCCGGGATCTGGTCCAGGACGGATTCGAGGTGTGGCCCTACATGACCGAGGACCTCGCTCTGGCCCATCACCTGATCGATGCCGGGGTGCGGATCCTCATGCCCTGGGCGGCCCCCATCGGGAGCGGCCAGGGGCTGCTCAACCCGTTCGGGCTGCGCACCCTCCGTGAGCGGCTGCCCGACATTCCGCTGATCGTCGACGCCGGTCTGGGCCGGCCGTCGGAGGCGGCCCGGGTCATGGAATTGGGGTTCGACGGCGTGCTGCTCAACAGCGCGGTGGCCCTGTCGGGCGATCCGGTCCGCATGGCCCGAGCCTTCGCCCAGGCCATCGAGGCCGGCCGCGCCGCCTTCGAGGCGGGCGCCATGTCCCCCCGTGACATGGCCCAGCCCAGCACCCCCACCCTGGGCACCCCGTTCTGGCACCTCGACGAGGCCCCCCAGCCCACGCCATGCCCTCCGGGGGGATAGGAGCCGACGGCTCTGAGACAGCAACGGGCCGATTCTCCACAAGATCATGTTCTCCATCACGATAGGATGAAAACCACGGTCTGCCGCCGCAGCGCGCTGGGTGCCACGGCTGGAAGCCGTAGCTACGGTGCCCGGGCACGCCCCACCCGTAGGAACGGCTTCCAGCCGTTTCCTCCAGCGTTCCGCCTCACCCTTCATCCGGCTGAACCCAGCGATCCAGGGGCGCTCACTGCTCTTAGACGCCGCCCGGTCTGCTCCGACTCCGCCCCAGCAGAGTGGGGCGGCACCACCGGCGCGTTCCGCGCCGGACGGCCGGGCCGCCTGGCGGCTCGGTGTAGCCACGGCACTCTGCTGCCGTGGAGTCGGAGACGGATCACGGCCACGGGGAAAGCCGCCCTGCACTTCGTCAATAGTACTTCGTCAATCGTCAATCTTCGGTTTTCTCTCTTACCCACGGATCACCGATCACTGATCACCGATTACTGATCACCGCCCCCCCCACTCCGTGACATCCCCCGTCTCTCTCCTCCCTCCCTGCCCGTCCCCTCCCCTCATCTGGACCCTGGCCGGCGGGGATCCGGACGGCGGGGCCGGGCTCCAGGCGGACCTCAAAACCATCCAGGCCCTGGGCGGGCATGGCGCGGGAACCCTCACCACCCATATCGCTCAGAACACGCGTGCCGTCCGGCGGCTGTGGCCGGTCGCGCCGGAGATCCTCGGGACCGAACTCGATGCCCTGCTCGAGGAGGGCCCGCCCGACGCCGTAAAGGTGGGCGCGGTCCCCGGGAGGGCGCAGGCAGATGTCATCGCGCGGGTTCTGGGGCGTCTTTCCGAGGTGCCGGTGATCTGGGATCCGGTGCAGGGCGCCAGCAGCGGGGAGGCGTTCCGATCCGACTCCGAAGCCGCCGACATCGCTCGATCCCTGCAGCCTGTCGTCTCTGTCATCACCCCCAACCTGACCGAGGCCCGGGCCTTGTGCCGAGCGTTCGGACTCTCGCCCGATGGAGGCCCGATGGACCTGGCCTGTGCCTTGCGCGACGCGGGGTTCGCCTCGGTCCTGGTGAAAGGAGGCCATGCTGCGGAGGAAGGCCATGCGGTCCACGACGCCTGGGCCGCTCCGGATCGGACCGGCTTTTTGTCTCTGCCCCGCTTGCCCGCTGCCGACGTGCACGGCACCGGGTGCTTCCTTTCCACGGCGCTGGCCGCGCTGCTGGGCCGGGGTGTCGCCCCCGAGGACGCCCAGGTGGCGGCCCGGGCAGCTCTTCAGCAGAACCTCCGGGGTGCGGCGATGATCGCGAGCGGGGTCCGTCCCATGCTCCCGTTCGCATCCTTCGCTCCTGATCCCGACGATTGGCCGCTCTGGTCCGACGCCCCATGGCCCGCGTCCGGGTTTCCGGCCTTTCCCCGGATGGACCTGGACCGTCCTGGTGTTCACCCCATCGTGGACCGCGCATCCGAGGTCGCCCGGCTTGCGCCGCACGGCCTGCGCTGGATTCAGATCCGGATCAAGGATCCCTCGGGCACCGATCTCGACGCGGAGATCGCGGCCGCCCTGACGGCCTGCCGTACGCACGGCGTCCGGCTGATCGTAAACGACCATTGGGAGGCGGCCCTTCGCCATCCGGGCGTGTGGGGCGTGCATTTGGGTCAGGACGATCTTGCCCCCGACGCCATCGTCGCCATCGCCGCCGCCGGGCTGCGGCTGGGTCTGAGCACCCATTCCTGGTTCGAGATCGCCCGCGCCCGCACCGTGCGCCCCTCCTACATCGCCATCGGCACCATTCACCAGACCACCAGCAAGGTCATGACCTGGACTCCGCTCGGCGTAGATGGCTTCGCCCGGCTCCGCCACACGGTTCCGGACATCCCCGTGGTGGGGATTGGAGGACTGACCCTGGAGAACGCCCCGCCGCTCCTGGCCCATCGCCCCGCCGGCCTCGCCGTCATCTCCGCCCTCCGCGACAGCCCCCATCCCGAGCGCGACATCCCGGCCTGGAACCGGCTGTGGGCCGATCCCGAACCGGGCACACGCTAAGCCGTATCGATTCAGCCCCCAGTCCCTTCTGAACCGCGAATCACCGCCAAAGCGGGATGAAGACATGCACGCCAATGGACGCGAATTCCGGAGTGGCGGAGGGGCCGGTGGGAGATCACTGTTCGGTGAACGTGAACCGCAAGCGTGCAAGCCATGGTTCCGGCTTGTCCCCATTAGCGTTCATTCGCGTCCAACGGGATATCCCCTTGAGTCAGGTACCCACAAGATGTAGTGTTTTCCCACTGTGGAGGATTACCCCCGGACACTGGCCGAGTTCGAGGCCCGTTTCGGCAGCGAAGACGCGTGCCGGGACTACCTGTTCGCGCTGAGGTGGCCACAGGGATTCCGGTGCCCCCATTGCTCGGGGCAGACGGCCTGGGCGGTAAGTCCGGTGTTGTACGAATGCGCGTCCTGCTCCCGCCAGACTTCGCTGACGGCCGGGACGATTCTGCACCGGACCCGGACCCCGCTGACCGTCTGGTTCCGGGCCATGTGGTGGCTGGTCATGCAGAAGAACGGGGCGAGTGCTCTCGGCCTGCAGCGAGTTCTGGGGCTCGGAAGCTATGAGACGGCGTGGACGTGGCTGCACAAGCTGCGAAGGGCGATGGTGCGCCCGGGCCGGGACCGGCTCGCGGGAAGGGTGGAGGTGGATGAAACCCTGATTGGGGCCGGGGAGGAGGGCGCGATGGGCCGGCAGACTCTGGGCAAGGCTCTGGTAGCCATTGCCGCCGAGGAGGATGGGGAGGGAATCGGCCGAATCCGGATGCGGCGCGTGGCGGACGCCTCTTCCTCCAGCCTCCACGGCTTCATCCAGGAGGCGGTCGAACCCGGCGCTGTGATCCACACAGACGACTGGAACGGGTACAAGGGCATCGCCGGGAAGGGATACGTGCACCAGATCACAAAGGTGGGATCCGACCGGCGGACCGCGTCGCGGATGTTCCCCCGGGTGCACCGCGTTGCGGCCCTGACCAAGCGGTGGCTCCTCGGAACCCATCAGGGCGCGGTCAGCCTGGAGCACCTTGACTACTACCTCGACGAATTCACGTTCCGGTTCAACCGCCGTCGATCAAAGAGCCGGGGGAAGCTGTTCTATCGCCTGGTCCAGCAGGCGGTGGCGACCGGGCCCTGCCCGTATCGGGACATGGTCCGCGGAATCCGAGGCCTGGGCCGAAAACCGCGTCGGCACCCACCCCAAGATGTAGGGGGTACCTGACTTAAGGGGATATCCCAACGCGTCCATTCGCGGTTCCGCTGCATGGTTCCGGCTAAGGCTGACCCTTTCGTCCCCGGATGCGGAGGGGTGGTTTGGAGCGCGGAACCTTGGGTCCCGCTTTGACTTCCCGACGGTGGAGGTCGGGGCGACGCGGGACACTCCGTCTTCACGCTGGAAAGCGGGAGTCAGACTCCCGCACTCCAAAAGAGCTGTCGCCCGGCTCTGCCGGGCCGATCTGCCCCATTCGTGTGGATGCGTGTGCATTCGTGGTTCCACTAGGCTGCTAGGCGGGAGTGGTTGGCCCCGCCGCTCATCTCCGAATATGCCATACCAAATGCCGGTGTCGAGCCGCCCTTCAAATCGGCCTCCGCCCGTTATGGGCCTGTTTTCGGCCCCAAAAATCGACCCATAGCACTCTACAGACCCTCCGGATCCGCCTAAACAACTGCCCTTCAATGACTAAACGTGGTCCGACCCCGCTTCCACTTCCCACCGACGGGGCGGCCCAGGACGTCGAAGCCGAAGGCGTGGACGTTGCCGTTCTGGTCGGTCTGGCTGATCCTCTGAGTCAGGGCGTTGTACGTGAACGCCTCCTGGTCGGTGGCGTTCCCGCTGGGCTCGCCCGTGGTGCGGTCGGGGTACTTGATGCGGCGGAGGAGGTCGAGGGAGTGGAGCCTGGACCCGTCGGAGGGCTCGACGCCGTAGACGTATTCGGTTGTCTGGTCGGGCGGAGGCGAGGGAAGCAGGGGGTCGAGCGACAGC
>PXDE01000102.1 GCA_003566475.1 PVC group bacterium
GCAGGGACGGCAGGGCCCCGAGCAGGCCGACCACGGTGGTGAGAAGCGCCCCGGCCAGCCCGGGGGCCACGGCGGAGAGCTGGGCGGTGCCCTGGCGGGCCATGGCCCCGAAGGCGTCCATCACCCCCCAGACCGTGCCCAGCAGCCCCAGAAACGGGCTGGCGCTGACCGCGCTGGCCAGGAGGGTCATGCCCTGTTCGAGCTTGAGGGCCTCGTCGGCGAGGTTGCGGTCCACGATGTTGGCCACCCGCTCGAACTGGAGCCGGGACACCCGCTCGGTGCCGGAGGGACGCTGGTCGCCGGTCTGCCCCGCCTCGGCGCCCATGGCCCGGCAGGCGCTTTCGTAGAGGCGGGTGGCCGGACAGTCCGGTAGCGGGGTCCGGCGCACGTAGAGCAGGAGGGGCGAGCCGCTTTCCCGGAAGCGCTCGACGACCTTCCGGGAATGGCGCGAGAGCCGCCGCAGCTCGGCGCCCCGCGACACGATGACCGACCAGGCTCCGACCGAAGCCAGCACCAGCGCCACCACAATGGTTTTTCCGGGCAGGGTGCTCTCCTGAAACGTGTAGAGCACGCTGCCCAATCCGGCCGTCCAGGCCCAGGTCATCATCATCCATCCCTCCGCCACGCGGCACGCCCTACAACCCCTCGGCGCACCGTGAGCGGTACCCTACCTCCCCCCGCCCGGGGGGTCAAACCTTTCCCGCGCCGGATACCGCAAGCCCGTTGACACCGCTTGCGAAACCGTGCCACCATGGCGGTTCATCTGCGGAGGAGCATAATCGTATGGCCATACTGATCGGCATGAGCGGCGATGTAAAGGGCAAGTCCTTTGTCATCGAACACGAGACCGTGAGCATGGGCCGGAAGTCGGAGAACACGATCAAGCTGGCCTCCGCCGCCGTGTCCGGCCGCCACTGCGAGATCGCGTTCGAGAGCGGCCATTACGTGTTGCGCGACCTCGATTCCACCAATGGCACCCGCCTGAACTCCCAGCCGGTCACCGAGGCGCCGCTCAATCCCAAGGATCTGATCCAGGTGGGCACGGTCGAGTTCATGTTCGACGCGGAGCCCGGCGAGAAGCTCACCCCCTCGTCATCGATCTCCGACACCAAGGTCATTGTCACCTCCGAGCCCCGGGTCTCGTTCTCCCAGTCGGCGGCGGCCTCCCAGTTCACCGCCCGCAAGCGGGAGTCCCGGACCGGGTTCTATGTGCTGGTGGGTCTGGTCGCGGTGGTGGCCATCGTGCTCGTGGCCATCCTGGCCATTCTGCTCTGGGACCTCTGATCCGGACCGGCCGGATGCACCGCCTCCTCTCCGGCCCCCCCGACCGGCGCGGGGCCTTCACCCTGCCCGAACTTCTGCTGGCCCTGATGATGGCCACCGTGATCCTGGCCGGCCTCGCCGTGGTCTATCTGGCGGTGGCCGGGCAGGCCGAGGCCGAGACCGGGAACCTGGACCGCGATCTTCGGCGCCTGGAGATCCTGCGCCCCCTCCGCGCCGACCTTCGGCAGGCGGAAGGCTCCGGCGACTTCCTCCTGCTGCCTCCGGAGACCCCGTCGGATTTCCCCTCCCTCGAGTTCACCACGATGGTCGCCGGGCTGGAGCCGGCGTGGCCGGGGCGCCCGCATCTGGCCCGGGTGGTCTGGTCGGTGGAGGGCGAGGGCCCGGATCTCGTGCGCACCGTCCATCCCCGGCTGGCCCGGCTTCGGGATGACCCCGGCCCCGCGCGCGAGGTGATCGCCCGGGGAGTCCGGGCCTGGACGGCGGAGGCCGGCGGCCCTGGCGGTGAATGGACCCCGGTCTGGGCCGACGCCGACCGGGGGCTTCCCCGCGCCCTCCGTCTGGAGATCGACCTGGACCGCGGGCCCGCCCTGCGCCTGGCCACACCCATCCCGGCCGGAGGCCCCCCCGTCCGTCCCGGCGACGCGGAGGCGGACGACGCGCCATGAGCGATCCTGGCGATTTCTACCATCCCTCGGAGGGCCACGTGCCTCCGCGACGGCCGCCCGGGAGCCCCGTGCAGAAGCGACGGCGGGTCAAGGGCCGTCGCCGCAACCAGCACAAGGAGCGCGCGCGGATCGCCCGGCGCCGTAGCCGGAACTCGAAGGATCCCCACCAGGGATCGGTGCTCTACCGGATCACCTTCTGGCTCCTGGTGCTTGTCGCCGTGGGGAGCTTATACGTGCTCGTCACCCAGTGGCACGCGGGATGGCGGCTACGCAGGTCGGCCCTCCCGACCTCCCACCAGCCCTCGCCATCCCCCCGCCGCCCGTCCCCGCGCCCCACCCCGGTCCAGACCCCGGTGTCCTCCCTATCCGAAGCCCGCCGGGCGGAAACCGAATCTGACCGCACCGCCGGGGCCGATTACGCGCTGCGCGTCAACTACTGGAAGGAGGGGCTGAGCCTGAGCCGGCGCCTCCGGGGGCCCCGTCCCCTGGATGACCGGCATCGCGAGGAACTGGCCGAGGCGCTGGACCGGACCCCCCGCATGGTGGATCTCCGGCTGATCGAGGCCGACCTCGCCCGCGCGGATCAGGATCTGGCCCGCGCGGAGGAGATCCTGGCCGACATCCTCGAGGCGCAGCCGGGGCATCACCAGGCCCGCGATCTGCTGCTGACCGTCCTTCACGAGCGCGGACGCCACCGCGCCGCCGCCACCCTCGGCGCCTGGATCCTCGAGGAGGATCCCCATCAGATGGCGGCCTTGCGGACCACCTCCCGGGCCCTCATGCTGCTGAGCCAGTACCACGAGGCCATTCCGCTCCTCCGGCGGCTGGTCCGCATGGAGTCGGACAACACGCTGTCGCTGAACCTGCTCGGGCGGGCCCTGGCCATGACCGGCGAGCATCGCGAGGCCGTGCAGATCCTTCAGCAGTCCATCGACCACCGTCCCGACCAGTCGCTCACCTACTACACCCTGGCCACGGTCCACGCCATCCGCGGCCGGAACCTCGAGGCGGGCCGCATCCTGGCCGAGGCCCGGTTCCGGTTCGGGGAGTTCGTGGACGCCTGGCTTCAGGATCCCATGCTGATCGGGATATCCGACGACCCCGACTTCCGGCGCGGATGGAATGCGGGCGTGGCCGCGGAGCCCGATCCCCGCGCCGACGAGGCCGCCCCGGCGCCCGAGCCGGCGCCGGGACCGGCGGAAGAGACGGAGGCGCCGGAAGCGGTGGCCGACGACGAGGATGCCGACCCGCCGGCCGCGGAGACGGATGTGCTCCAGGAGGCGGCGGAATCTCCGCAGCCTGTCCTTGAGCCTGGCGAGGCGCCGCCGCCGGAACCGCCCGAGGCATCCGAGGAGGATGCGGCGTCGGGCGACGAGGATCTCGACGGGGCATGACCTCCCCGCCGCCGAAACGCGGTCTGCGTCAGGTGGCCGCCTGGTTCCACCTCACCGAGGCCGAGGTGTTCTGGCTGTCGCTGGTGGCGGCGATCTTCCTGCTGGGCCTGGCCGTGCTGGCCTGGCGGGCCCGCGACCGACCGGTCCCGGAGCCGGCGCCGCGAACGCAGAGCCGGGTCACCGCGCCCGGCTCCTCCGCATCGTGCTTGCGCCGCGTGCTTCTCTGAGCCGGATCGATTCCGCCCCCGGGCGACGTTGAGCCGCGAATGAACCCAGCGCGGCCACCGGCCGCACCCAAACGAACCACAGAGGTCGCGGAGGTTACGGAGGTTCACAGAGGGGAGCGTTGGGCGTGCCTGCTCTGAGACACGTTGAAGGATGCCGCTCTCTCTCGAAGACTCGGTCGAGCGGCCGCCACAGGGCGTCGGGTGCAGCTTTGGAGTCTCATTGCCCTCATCCGGCTGGCCCAACGTACCAGCGGCGGCGACTGACTCGTGACCGGGTCTCCAGCGCCAAAGGGGTCACGCGACCGTCACCTCCGTAGGCCGTCGCGACGCTACGGTTCGAATCCCGGAGGGACCGGGTCGAGACGCTCTTCCGCCTCGCGGGCCTCCCTCGCGGGGGCCGGGACCGGGTGGATCGGGGTCAGGACCGACGCGGAGGAGGATGGGAGTTCGTGGTCGGGGATGGAACAGGTGGGATCCTCGCCGCCCGCCCCCAGGGTGTAGGTTCCGCCGGCCGGGCACGTGGGGTGGGCGGCGAGGATGTTCTCGCGGACCAGATCCGCGATGTCCGCAGGGTCGGCTCCATGCTCAAGCATGTAAAGGTCCTTGGCCCCGTCGATCATCCTCAGGTTGTTGATGCAGGCGTACATCTGCGACCGGTCACGGCCCTGGACAAAGGAGGGAACGGCGATGGCGGCGAGCAGACCCAGCACGGCCAGCATCACCAGGCCGACCGCCGCCGCGATCGCGCAGCCGATCAGCCAGCCGGCACTGCCGGAGCCTCCTCCCTCCGGCGGAGGCTGGGGGTGCGCGGGATAGGCCGGAGGCGGGACCGGGGGAGTCGGCGGGGGCGCAGGGGGCGTGCTCATGGCCAGATCATGCGAGCCCCGCGCCCCGCGATCAAGATCTGGTTTTAACGCTCTTTCCCCATCCCCCGCCTCCGGCGTGCCGCGCCGTAGTCAGGCGAAGGCGGGCAGCAGCCAAGGCGGCGTGGCGGTCGGCAGACCTACCTTCTCGCTTCGCACATCGTCAGCTTGCCCTACGTAGCTCCGTTGCGGAGCGTAGTAGGGTCAATCTTCGGTTCCCGCAGGCTTTGGCGTTCCCGCCCGGTGTGCTACCCTGTCGTCCTGACTGAACTTCCCCAGGAGCTTCCCCATGAAGATGGAACGCACCGGCCCGGTGCTTCGGCCCAATCCGGCCCGGGTCTTCTTTCGCCCGTTCGAGGTGTTCTCGGAGAAACGGGCCCTGCGCATCCTGTCGCGGGTGATGATGCTGTCCGAGGCGGAGGCGAGGCGGCGGGCCGACGAGGTGGTCGAGGAGTTCCACGAGCGCCACAGCCGGCTGCGCGACTTCTTCCTCCACCGCTTCGAGCAGGTCGAGGAGCACCTGATCACGGACCGGCCGACGTCGGAGGCCCGGAAGATCCTCGTCGGGGCCTACTTCTCCCAGGAATACTCCCTGGAGGCGGCGGCCCTGTTCAACCCGTCGATCGTGCCCCATCCGGACCAGAGGGGGCTGCCCGAGGGGGCGCTGCGGTTCGTGCTCAGCCTGCGGGCCACCGGCGAGGGCCACATCTCCTCGATCACCTTCCGCACGGGGACGGTGGATCGGGAGGGGCGGATCGCCATGGATCCGGCCTCCCCCTACGCCACCGCGCCCGACGCCGTGCCCGACATGCTCTACGAACGGGCCCTGTTTCTGCGCAAGCTCCGCGAGCTCGGTCTGGACACGCGGTTCACCCGCGAGGTGCTCGACGAGCTGGAGCCCGAGTTCCAGGGGGCCGACCTCCGACGGGTGCTCAACGAGTTCCGCGTGCGCAACCGGTACCAGAGCACGGAGGAGCGCCAGGTGGCCGACGGCATCCTGTCCCTGGCCCGCGCCAACTACGACGTGCAGTTCGCCGACGACGTGCCCATCTCCGAGCGGGTGATCTTCCCCTCGTCCCCGGCCGAGCGCAACGGCATCGAGGACGCCCGGTTCGTGGCCTTCCGGGAGGACGACGGATCGACCATGTACTACGCCACCTACACCGCCTACGACGGCTCGGTGACCCTCCCCCAGCTTCTGGCCACCCCGGACTTCGCGAGGTTCCAGATCAGCACCCTCAACGGCCCCCAGGTCCAGAACAAGGGCATGGCCCTCTTCCCCCGGCGCATCCGCGGCCATTACGCGGTGCTCTCGCGGCAGGACCAGGAGAGCATCCATCTCATGGTCTCGGACATGCTCCATTTCTGGTACGAGCGGACCCTGGTGGCCCGGCCCACCTTCCCCTGGGAGTTCGTGCAGCTCGGCAACTGCGGATCGCCCATCGAGACCCCCGAGGGCTGGCTGGTGCTGACCCATGGGGTGGGGCCCATGCGCCAGTACCGCATCGGGGCCATCCTGCTCGACCTCGACGACCCGTCCCGGGTCATCGGCCGCCTCCCCGAGCCGCTGCTGAGCCCCATCGCGGAGGAGCGCGAGGGCTACGTGCCCAACGTGGTCTATAGCTGCGGCGGTCTGATCCACGCGGGCCGCCTCATCCTGCCCTACGCCATGAGCGACCAATGCAGCAGCTTCGCCACCTGCGGGCTGGACGAGCTGCTGGCCGAACTCAAGAACCACCACCCCCGACCGGCATGACCGACAAACCCGTCCCCCCGCTTTCCCGCGTCGCCCTAATCGGCGCCTACCTGCCGCGCCAGTGCGGCATCGCCACCTTCACCCACGACGTCTACCACTCGGCGGTTGGCCCGGGCTCGGGCATCGACGGGCTGGTGGTCCCCGTGAACGATCGCGAGGAGGGCTACGCCTATCCGCCCGAGATCCGCTTCGAGATCCCCCAGGAGGATCTGGCCGGCTACCGCCGGGCCGCCGACTTCATCCGGCTCAGCGACGTGGACGTGCTCTGCCTCCAACACGAGTTCGGGATCTACGGAGGGCCGGCGGGCAGCCACATCCTGGCCCTGCTCCGCCAGGCCGACCTGCCTACGGTCACCGTGCTTCACACCATCCTCGACGAGCCCGACGACGCCCAGCGCGAGGTGTTCGGCGAGATCCTTCATCTCTCGTCCCGGCTCATCGTGATGACCGAGCGCAGCCGGACCATGCTGGGCGAGCTGTACGGGGCCCCCAAGGGCAAGATCGACCTCATCCCCCATGGCATTCCCGATATGCCCTTCGTGGACCCGCACTTCTACAAGGAGCCGTTTGGGGTCGAGGGGCGCCGGGTCATCCTCACCTTCGGCCTGCTCTCCCCGGGCAAGGGCATCGAGCACATGCTCCGGGCCCTGCCTGCCATCGTCAAGGAGTTCCCCGAGGTGGTCTATATGGTGCTGGGGGCCACCCATCCGCACCTGCTGCGCGAGCAGGGCGAGGCCTACCGGCTCCGCCTGGAGCGCCTCACCGCCGACCTGGGGGTCGAGGATCACGTCATCTTCTACAACCGGTTCGTGGACGCCGGGGAGCTCAAGCAGTTCCTGGGCGCGGCCGATCTCTACGTGACCCCCTACCTCAATCCGCGGCAAGCGGTGTCGGGCACGCTGGCCTACGCCTTCGGCTGCGGGAAGGCGGTGGTCTCCACCCCCTACTGGCACGCCGAGGAGCTGCTGGCCGACGGGCGGGGCGTCCTGGTGCCCTTCGCCGACCCCGATGCCCTCGCCGGGGCCGTGCTGGGGCTGCTCCGCGACGAGGTGCGCATGCACGCCATGCGGCGCAAGGCCTACCTGCTGGGCCGCGACATGATCTGGCCCGCGGTGGGCGAGGCCTACCGGGCCAGCTTCGCCCGGGCCCGCGAGGCCTATCGCCGCCAGCGGCCGCGGCGCTACGTCGCCCCCACCGTGTCCGAGCGCAAGGCCGACCTGCCCGACCTCAGGCTCGACCACCTCCGGCGCCTGTCCGACACGACCGGCATTCTCCAGCACGCCGTGTTCTCCTTCCCCAACTACGACCATGGCTACTGCGTGGACGACAACGCCCGGGCTCTCGTCCTCACCGTGCTCCTGGAGCGGCTGGGCCGCCGAAGCGCGGCCATCCTGGATCTCCAGACCGCCTACGCCGCCTTCATCCAGCACGCCTATCACCCCGAGCGGGGCCGGTTCCGAAACTTCATGGGCTATGACCGGCGCTGGCTGGAGGACGCTGGGTCCGAGGACTCGCACGGCCGCACGCTGTGGGCCCTCGGCTGCTGCGCGGGCCGGGCCCAGCGGCCCGCCCTCCAGCACTGGGCCACCCAGCTCTTCGAGCAGGCGCTGCCCGCCGTGGAGGCCTTCACCTCGCCCCGGGCCTGGGCCTTCACCCTGCTCGGCATCCAGGACTACCTCCAGCGGCTCAGCGGCGACCGCCGGGTCGAGACCACCCGCCGCGAACTCCTGCGGCGCCTGCTCGGGATGTTCCCGGACGAGCCCGAGGCCGAGTGGCTGTGGTATGAGCCCATCCTGAGCTACGCCAACGCCCGGGTGCCCCACGCCCTCATCCAAGCCGGACGCTGGACCTGCGACGAGCGGGCGTTCGAGGTCGGGGTGCGCAGCCTGCGCTGGCTCATGGACCAGCAGCGGTCGGCCTCCGGCTGCTTCTCGCCCGTGGGGTCCGAGGGCTTCTTTCCGCAGGGCGGCCCCCGGGCCCGTTGGGACCAGCAGCCCGTCGAGGCCCAGTCCGCCCTCTCCGCCTGCATCGAGGCCTACTACGCCACCGAGGATCCCGACTGGCTGGCCGAGGCCCGCCGCGCCTTCGACTGGTTCCTCGGCCGCAACGACCTCGGCGAGCCCGTGGGTGACCCGGTCACCGGGGCCTGCTTCGACGCCCTGCACGTGGACCGGGTCAACCAGAACCAGGGGGCCGAATCCACCCTGGCCTGGCTCATGGCCCTGGCCGAGATGCGTCTGCTCCAGGACAGCCTCGGCGCCTTCGAGCGCCCGGTGAAGCTCGAGTCCCGGCCCCCGGAGGCCCCGGCCGCCGCGCCGGGCTAGAGGCCCGCCCCCCCTCTCTCCCGATTGACCTTGCCGCAGGGGCCGGTTCTCACTAGAACCCCCGCATGATCCGACGTTTCCCCGAACACCGGCTGCGGCCGGTGACCGATCTGCGCGGCGTCTGGGACTTCGTGTTCCTGGGCGACGCGGGTCCCGAGGCCGTGGCCCCGGGCGACCTCGCCTTCGATGACCTAGCCGCCGTCCCCGGAAGCTGGGACGCCACCCCGCGCTACGCCGGCCGACGCGGCCTGGCCGCCTACCGCACCCGGGTGCCGGTCTCCCGCCCCGGCCGGCACCGGCTGATCCTCGATGGGCTCCACCACTGGGCCCGGGTCTGGGCGAACGGTCAGCCGGTCGGCGACCATGCGGGCGGGTTCACCCGGGTGGCATTCGATATGGAGTCCGGCGACGCCGCCGAGGCCGAGATCGTGGTTCTTACCGACAACCGGATCGACTACGACCGCGCTCCCACCCACCTCCACTATTTCGACTGGTACCATTTCGGCGGCCTGACCCGGGGCGGCGAATGGCAGGCCCTGGGCGATGCCTGGATCGATTCGCTGCGCGTAGACACCCTTGATCACGAGGCACGCCGCCTTCGGGTCCGCCTCACGTTGGCGGGAGACTCCGGCGGCCCGCGTCCGCTCTCCCTGCGGTTCCAGGGCCAGGAAATTCTCCGCCGCGATGCGGAGGTGGCGGGAGAGCCGGTGGAGGTCGTCCACGAGTTCGAAGCGTCCGAAGCCGATCTGTGGTCGCCTGCGAACCCCGCCCTTCACCACCTGGAAGCCCGCTTCGGCGACGACGACCTCAACGAACGGGTGGGCATCCGCACCGTCTCCGTGAAGGGGCGCGACATCAGCCTCAATGGCGAGCCGCTGCGCCTGCGCGGGTTCAACCGCCACGAGGGCCACCCGCAGTTCGGTCACGGTCAGCCCGACCAGCTTCTGATCACCGACCTCCAGCTCCTTGAGGACATGGGCTGCAACTTCGTCCGGGGCAGCCACTATCCCCAGGACGTGCGGTTCCTCGACCTCTGCGACGAGCGGGGCATCCTGGTCTGGAACGAGGGCACGGCGTGGCAGCAGACGGCCGCCCACCTGACCGACGAGCATTACCTGACCGTGGCCGAACGGAACCTGACCGAGATGGTGGCGGACGCCGCCAACCGGCCCTGCGTCATTCTATGGGGCCTGCTCAACGAGAGCGAGAGCCAGGTCGCGGCCAGCCGGTCCGGCTACGAGCGGCTGATCCGGCACCTCCGGGCGCTCGACGCCACGCGGCCGGTCACCTTCGCCACCAACCATCCGTTCGACGACCGGTGTCTGGACCTGGCTGATGTGGTGTCTATCAACACCTATCCCGGCTGGTACACCGGCCCCATCAAGGAGATTCCGGAGCGTCTCATCGAGATCACCGACTACCTCGACGCCCAGCCGGGGGCGCAGGGCAAGCCGTTCATCCTGTCCGAGATCGGGGCGGGAGGCATCCCGGGCTGGCGGGACTGGAATCAGGGCCGGTGGACCGAGACCTACCAGGCCCGGCTGCTGGAGACGGTGGTCGGGCATGTGAACCGGCCTGGTGGCCGCTGGATGGGTCTGGCCATCTGGCAGTTCTGCGACGTGCGCACCACCGAGTGGACGGCCAAGGCCCTCGGCCGTCCCCGGGCCTTCAACAACAAGGGCGTGGTGGACGAATACCGCCGGCCCAAGGAGGCCTACGCGGTGGTCCGGAAGGGGTTCACGGAGGGCTAGATTCGGACGCGGACTTGGCCTCGGCGGCGTCGGAGATCGCCTGCTCCAGCATGGGCTCCCGGCAGGTGGAGAGGAGCCGGGCGGTGGCCCGGTAGCGGCGTGTCCCCGTCACGGCGATGAACAGCCCCAGGGCCACGAGCCCCCAGCCCACCGAGATCCCGGCGGCATTCGGGAAGAGCTGGATGGATCCCGCGCCGGTCACTCCGAAGGCGAGCCCGGTGCGGACATAGGCCAGGTAGGTCCGCTCGTTGGCCAGCACGGTGCGGTCCATGGCCAGCTCGTCGCGGAGAATCAGCTCGGCGTCGCGGAAGCGTTCGTAGGGGTTGCGCGGCATCAGGGCCTCCGGGTTCGGGGGTGGTTTTCAGCAAGGACGTATGATGCATGGCCCGACGCTGTAGCGGCAATGCGGAATGCCCCGTGAGAAGGGGCCAGCCTTAGAGTCTGGAATTCGGGCTTGTGCGGCCGGGTGAGCCGGGGAACAATGACATCGGTCATGGCCAGGCCCCTGCGTGGCGGGAGGATCCGTAATGCGTGCGTTTCAGTGGGTTGCCAAC
>PXDE01000067.1 GCA_003566475.1 PVC group bacterium
AGACCATGGATGTGCCTCTCGGCTCGACGACGGTCCTCCATCTGGGCGCGGCGGGCACCGGGCCCAGGGTCTCCGCCCTCGACCTCCCGCCCCGGGAGACCGCCCGGGTGCTGCTGCTCCGGGTGGAGCAGGCGGAGCCGACGGTGGAGGACGCCGACTGACCACGGTCTTCCGGCCGTGGTCGAACGTGCAGGCCCGCGACATGGCCCCCTCCATCTCGCAGCCTGCGCCTTCGGGTCCCGACGCATCTTCGTGGCTCCCACTTCCAGATGGGAGGCTCCGCGCCCGGCATCCCGGTGCGCCCGGAAACGCCCAATCGGAATTGGGCGCTACGTTTCTCGTAGCTCCCACTTCCAAGTGGGAGTTTCTGGAGGGGCGCTCGATCTGCCGCAGCTTGCTTGCGGTTCGGGGAGCCGATCAGGAGGTTGACCCATGGCGTACGCTGGCATATTGTCCTGGCGTACGTTCTGGAGGATCCACCATGACCATCACCCCGTCCGCGCTTCGACGTGACATCTACCGCCTGCTCGATCAGGTGGCCGAAACCGGCGCTCCCCTGATCGTGGAGCGGAAGGGAAGGCGGATCCGGATCGTCCGCGAGGAGCCCCCGGAGGGGAGGCTGGCCCGGCTGGTGCCTCACGACTGTATCCGGGGGGATCCCGAGGATCTGGTGCATATCGACTGGTCCGACCGGTGGACGCCGTAGTCCATCTCGACACGCATGTCGTGGTCTGGCTCTACGCGGGTCAGGTGGCCCGGCTCAGTCGCCCCGCCCGGAAGGCCATCGAGTCGGGTGGCCTCGTCATCTCCCCGATGGTAAGCCTCGAAATGCAGTTTCTCCTGGAGACCGGGCGGATCATTGCAGAACCGGCCCGGATCCTTGATGCGCTGGCCGATTCCCTCGGCCTCCGGATGGACGAGCAGCCGTTCGCCGCCGTGATGAAGGAATCGCTGGCCCAGAAATGGACGCGCGACCCCTTCGACCGGATCATCGTGGCCCAGGCCCTCCGCGCCGGGGCCGTGCTGGTCAGCAAGGACCGCCTCATCCGCCGTAACTATGGCAAGACGTGCTGGTAGGCCCCAGGAGCGGCCATGCCCCCGGGCTTGCCGTGCGGGGTCCGACGGGCGTACGTATCCCCTATGCCCTCCGACCCCATGATCCGCAAGCAGGTGGGACGCCCGGACCCGGACGATCCCCTGGCCCGACTGGAGCGGCTGAACCGCTCTGTGCGCGGCCTGCTCCGGAAAGCCCCCCATGCCGACCGAACCGATCACGTTCGGAAAACGGTGGGCAGGCCTCGATCGCGCTGAGCCGGAATCTTCCAGTCCCCAGTCCGTTCTGAACCGCGAATCACCGCTGTAGGCGCACCTCCGTCGTCGTTCCCGATGGCATCCACGGCCTGGGCGGCCGCGGCTACAGGCAGTCCCTTCCTATTCGCGTTCATTCGCAGATTGCCCTGCCTGGTTCCGGTTGCGCCGCCGGCGCCCAGGGCCGCAAATCGGCATGGGGTTCGGGACGGAACTGGGGTATGGTGAGCGGCGGTATGAGCACCTCCCGTCCACCCGCCTCGGCATCGGGGCTGCGTCTTTATGCGCAGCGGGTCTGGCAATTCTTCACCCACGGCCTCTGGCATCTCGAGCTGGGATCGATGGACCGGATGCGACGGTTCCTGGTGCGCACCCTCCGGGTCGGCGTGCTGGTGGTCCGGGGCTTCCGGGAGGACCATTGCCCGCTGCAGGCCTCGCGGCTGTCGTACCTCACCCTGATCTCGCTGGTTCCGGTGCTCGCCGTCGGGTTCGGGGTGCTCAGCGGATTCGGCATGGGCGACCAGTACCTGACCCAGTTCGAGGAGGCCACCCGCGAGCTGCCCGAACAGCCCCGGATGTACGTCGAGCAGGTGGTCGCGGTGGTGCGGGCCACCAATCTGGCCGGCATGACCAGCGTGGGGGTGGTCGCCTTCCTGATTCTGGTGGTGCGGATGCTGGTGGCGGTGGAGTCGGCCTTCAACCGGATCTGGGGCGTGCGGGAGGCCCGGGGCCTCCGCACCCGGCTGACCAGCTACGTGAGCGTCCTGGTGCTGGTCCCCATCCTCCTGGCCGCCGCGGGCACCATCTACAACCGGCTGCGGGCCGGGGATCCGGAGGTGTGGCTCACCGGCCTGCCCGTCACCGGCTTTCTCCTGGGCCTCGCCCCCTGGGTGGCGGTGTGGCTGGCCTTCGGGGTGGTCTACGTCCTGGTGCCCAACACCCGGGTGGATATCCGGGCCGGGATCGCGGGTGGCCTGGTGGGGGCGGCGGGCTGGATGGTGTGGCAGCGGCTGTACGTCCCCCTTCAGCTCGGGGTGGTCCGCCTCGACAATCCGGTGTACGCCTCGTTCATGACCGTCCCCATCTTCCTGATCTGGGTCTACAACTCGTGGCTCATCGTCCTGCTCGGGGCGGAGATGTCGTTCGCGCTCCAGAACGTGAGCACCTACGAGCTCGAGCACGGGGCCAAGACGGCCAGCCCGAGGGCCCGCCTGGCCCTGTCCGTCGACCTGCTCGAGGCGGCGGCCCGGGCCCATGGCGGCGAGGGGCCCGTCCTTCACCTGCCCGCGTTCGCGGCGGCCCGCCGGGTGCCCATCCGCCTGCTCAACGACCTCACCGGGACGCTCGCCCAGCTCGGTCTGCTCATCCAGGCCGCCGACCCCCCCGACACCTGGGTGCTCCAGCGGAGCCCCGAGAGCATCCGCATCGCCGACCTCGTCGCCTCCCTGCTCAGCGAGGGCGACGACCAGTCGCTCCGGGGTCTCCGGGAGCCCGGCGAGGCGGGGCGACGGGTGCTGGCCCGGATCCGGGAGGGGATGCGGCAGCGGATCGAGGGGCTCACCCTCGCCGATCTGCTCGAATCCGCGGAGCCGCCCGCGTGACGTCCGCGGACGCCTGGCGGGCCGGCCTCAATCCCCAGCAGCTCGCGGCGGTGGAGGCTCCGGACGGCCCGGTGCTGGTGCTGGCCGCCGCCGGGACGGGAAAGACCCGCACCCTCACCCACCGGGTGGCCCGGCTGGTGGCCGAGGGCGTCCCGCCCGACCGGATCCTGCTGGTCACCTTCACCAACCGGGCCGCCCGCGAGATGCTCGAGCGCGCCCGCGGCCTGGCCGGCGAGGCGGTGGGCGGGCTGTGGGGCGGCACCTTCCATCACCTGGCCAACCGCCTGCTCCGCCGCCACGCCCCCAAGCTCGGGTATCCCTCCGACTACCTCATCCTCGACACCGCCGACGCCAAGCAGCTCATGAAGGAGTCCATGGCCTCGCTGGGGTTCAAGCCCCGCGACTTCGTCTCGCCCGAGGTCATCCGGGCCCTGGTCTCGGTGGCCGTCAACAGCCGGCGCCCCCTCGAGGACCTCATCGGGGAGCGCCTGGCCGACAGCGGGGCCGACCCCGCCGACGTGCTGCGGGTGGCCGAGGTGTACGCCCGGCGCAAGCAGGAGCTGGGGCAGATGGACTTCGACGACCTGCTGGTCAACGGCCTGCGCCTGCTCACCGAGGTCCCCGCCGTGGGCGAGGGGGTGGCCTGGCAGTTCCGGCACGTGCTGGTCGACGAGTACCAGGACACCAACCCCATCCAGGCCGAGATGATGGACCGGGTGGCCTCGCGCCACGGCAACCTGTTCGTGGTGGGCGACGACTTCCAGAGCATCTACGGCTGGCGGGGCGCGGACTTCCGCAACATCCTCTCCTTCCCCGAGCGCTATCCCCGGGCCACCGTGGTGCCGCTGACCATCAACTACCGCAGCGTGCCCGAGGTGCTCGAGGTGGCCAACGCCACCATGCGCGAGGCCGTCCACCAGTTCCCCAAGACCATGGAGGCGGTGCGCGAGGCCTACCGGCGGCCGGTGCGGGTGACCCTGTGGGACGGGCAGGCCCAGGCCCGGTTCGTGGTGGCCCGGCTGCGCGCCCTGCTCCGCGAGGGCTACCGCCCCCACGAGATCGCCGTGCTCTACCGGTCCCATTTCCAGGCCCTGGAGACGCAGATGGAGCTGCAGAAGGAGCAGATGCCGTTCCTCATGCTCAGCGGGCTCCGGTTCTACGAGCAGGCCCACATCAAGGACGTGTGCGCGCTGCCCCGGCTGCTCGCCTCGCCCCGCGACGACCTCGCCTTCCGACGCCTTCTCGGCCTGCTCCCCCGGGTCGGGGCCAAGACCGCCGACACCCTCTGGACCAAGGTCGGCCGGGAGTTCAACCCGGGATCGGCCGTGGACCTGGAGCGGCTGGTCAAGGCCCTGCCCGCCGCCGCCCGAGAGATCTGGGCCCCCGTCCACGAGGGCCTGGCGAAGCACGCGGCCAGGGGCGGCGAGCCCGATCCGGGCGGGGTCATCGAGACCTTCCTCGACGCCTTCTACGGCGGCTTCCTTCAGCGCACCTACGACAACGCGCCCCGTCGGCTCGACGACATCCGCGAGCTGGTGAACCAGTCCGCCGCCTTCGGGAGCGGGGCCGAGTTCCTGCACATGATCGCCCTCCAGTCCAACCTCGAGGACGCGGGCGACGTGGACGGCGGCGGCGGGCCGCCCCCGGTCACCCTCAGCACCATCCACCAGGCCAAGGGGCTGGAATGGAAGGCGGTGATCGTGCTCTGGCTGGCCGAGGGGATGTTCCCGGCCGCCCGCTCCATCGCCGAGTCCGGCGACGATGCCGAGGAGCGGCGCCTGTTCTACGTGGCCGCCACCCGGGCCCAGGACGAGCTCTACCTCTGCGTGCCCAGGACCCGCCGCCTGCGCGACGGCGGCGTCCTCCCCCTCGACCCCTCCCGCTTCGTCGAGGAACTGCCCAAGGACACCGTCGACCGCGTCGAGTCCGGGCCGTGGAACTGGTGATCGGGCCCGTCGCCGCCTAGGCCGAACTTGATCCCAGGGCGATTTCGTGGAAGATGAGGCGGTCACTCCGGCCAGACCCTCGGCCTTTGGACCGCACGCCCGGGAGCACCTGCATGCCTGTCGCCGACAAGCCCGTACAGACCCACCTGTTCTCAGGTTGGCGGGGACTCGCCCGGGCGCCAGAGCCGGGAGACCGGTACGTTCGCGGCGATGTGGCGATCCACCATGCCCCGGCCGAATCCCTTTATGCGTCGTGGCCCGCTCCGGTCTGCATCGTGGCGGACGGTCCCTACGGCGTGAGCGGCTTCCCCGGTGATCTTCCCACCGCCGATTCGCTCGCGGAATGGTACGAGCCGCACATCCGGGCCTGGTCGGAGCGGGCCACCGCCGAGACCACGCTGTGGTTCTGGAACACCGAGCTGGGCTGGGCCACCGTCCACCCGGTGCTGGCGTCCTTCGGCTGGGAGTATCGGTGCTGCAACATCTGGGACAAGGGCCTGGGGCATGTCGCGGGCAACGTCAATACCCAGACCTTGCGCAAGTTCCCGGTGGTCACGGAAGTCTGCGTGCACTACATCCGGCCGGCGAGATTCCCGGTCGAAGGCGACACCCTCGACATGCAGCAGTGGCTCCGGCACGAATGGCGCCGGACGGGCCTGCCCTTCCGGCTGGCCAACGAGGCCTGCGGAACCCTCAACGCGGCCACCCGGAAATACCTGGCCTCGGACCACCTCTGGTACTATCCCCCCGTGGACGCCTTCGTGCGCCTCGCCGCGTACGCAAACGAGAATGGGGATCCCTCGGGGCGTCCATACTTCAGTCTCGACGGCAAGCAGCCCATTCCGGCCGCCGACTGGGCGAAGATGCGGGCCAAGTTCTCCTGCGAGGTGGGGGTCACCAATGTGTGGCGCGAACCCCAGGTGGGGGGCTCGGAACGCATTCAGGGGCAACGCAACGGCATGAGGTACAAATTCAGCAGCCTCCATGGGAGTCAGAAGCCGATGAGGCTTATCGAACGCACCATCCTGGCCTCCACCGATCCGGGGGATGCGGTCTGGGAGCCTTTCGGGGGCCTGTGTCCCGGCGCCGTCGTTTCGCTTACGCACGAGCGAGCCTACCGGGCGGCGGAGATCGTCCCTGAGTTCTACCGTGCCGCGGTGGAAAGGCTGGCCACCTCGTGAGCCCTGCTGACACGCCTGCGGCTCCGGTCCCCAGCCTGCCCGGCCCCGAATGGGAGCACTGCCAGCTCTACCAGGACGTCCGGGAAAGCCTGGCGTGCCTTCCCATCTATTTCCGCACGGAGACCACCATAGCCGGGATCATGGCGACGGATCTGCACACCCTGAATACCGTTCTCGGTGCGACCATCGAGGAACAGGTGGTGCGGACGCTGAACCACATGCGGAGCACCTGGGATCCCGACCAGACGTACGCCCAATATCGGTTTATCCGCCAGGCCCAGACCTTCCCGGATGTCCTCCTCCAGAAGCCGTCGGGAGGCGAGATCCTTCTCGGCATCGAACTCAAGGGCTGGTACCTCCTGGCCAAGGAGGCCGAGCCCAGTCTGCGTTTTCAGGTCACCCCCGCGGCATGCGCCTTGCCCGATCTCGTGGTCGTGGTGCCCTGGGTACTGGGCAATGTGATCAGCGGATCGCCCATGCTCTTTGAGCCGTTCATTGAATCGGCCCGGTTCGCGGCCGAGTTCCGGAACCACTACTGGCAGCATGTCCGCAATGCCCAAGCCGACTCGACGATCATGACGCCAGTGGATGTTGGGCCATACCCGGCCAAGAGCGACCAGATCCTCGACAGGCCGGTGGCCGATGGGGGCGGGAATTTCGGTCGCCTGGCCCGGACGGGCATCATGGACGAGTACATCGCCAAGATGGATGAGGTGCCGCTGTGTGGAATCAAGGCCCGGTTCTGGCGCCAGTTCCTCAAGACGTTCCGGGAGAGCACCACGGACGAGGAGGCATACAGGGCGCTCGAACGCCTTCGTCAGCAGATCCGGGCTACCTCGGCGATCCCGTCGGCCAAGGCGCAGGCGGCCCTGCCCATTCTGGAGGAGTTGGAGAACTTGCTGGCGGGAAGCGATTAGTTCCATGGGCGTTCCCCCGCTCACCGCCTTTCACGCCGACGAATCCCTGCGCCGCGACTGGTTCCCCTCCGCCGCCGAGGGGGCCTTTATGGCCCATGCGGCGGTGTCGCCGCTGCCCCGGCCCGCCGCCGAGGCCCTGCGGCGGTTCGCCGACCTCGGCAGCCGACATCAGCAGGAATGCCCCGCCCTGTGGCGCGAGGAGCGGGAGGGTCGCGAGGCCGCCGCCGCCCTGCTCGGAGCAGGACCGGACGAGATCGCCCTGCTCGGCCCCACTTCGCTGGGGCTGAACCTGGTCGCGGCCGGCCTCCCGTGGCGGTCAGGCGACGAGGTGGTGTTCCATGCCGACGACTATCCGGCCAACGTCTATCCTTGGCGGTCGCTGGAGGCGCGCGGCGTGGTGCCGGTTCCGCTGCGTCCGGAGGCTCCGGGGGTGATCACCCCGGATCTGGTGGAGAAGGCCCTCACACCACGCACCCGGCTGGTGTCCCTGGCCACCTGCCACTATCTGTCGGGGTATCGGATCGACGAGGCGGCCATCGGGCGCCTCCTGGCCGACCGGGGCATCGCATTCTGCCTGGACGCCATCCAGACCCTGGGGGCGTTCCCCATCGACCTCGCCCATGTGGACTTCCTGGCCGCCGATTCCCATAAGTGGATGCTGGGGCCCCTAGGGGCGGGGGTGTTCTACGTGAGGCGGGACCGCCAGGAGATGCTCCGGCCAGCGCTCACCGGATCCTGGAACGTGCAGTCCCCGGAGTTCATCGCCCAGGAGCGAATCGAGTTCATGCCGGGGGCCCGCCGCTACGAGCCGGGCACCCTGAATCTCCCCGGGATCATGGGCATGACCGCCTCGCTGCGCATGCTGACCGCGTGGGGGCCGGCTGAAACGAGCCGCCAGATCCTCGCCGTACGGGAGGTTCTCCTCGAAGGCCTGCGGGAGCTCGGGTTCCGGCTGCTGACCGACGCCACCGCGCCGGAGGCGTTCGCCGACCCGGATCGCCGGTCCGGGATCATCTCGGTGGTCCACCCGGAGCGGGACGCGACCGCGCTGTTCCGGCACCTGGGCGGAGCGGGGATCACGGCATCGCTGCGCAAAACGCGGGAAGGTCAGTCTGTTTTGCGCTTTTCGCCCCATGCCCATACCACCGAGGCCGAGGTCGAGAGGGTGCTCGATACCCTCGAATATGACCCCAATGTATAAACCGTATTTACTTTGGCCCGAGGTGGGGAATGTTAGCCTGCATCATTGACGTTTTACAGATGTCTGGTATCCTAAAAGGAGTATTGGAGACCGTATGAACATCACCCCCAAGTTGTCCGCCGTCGCCCTCGGGCTGGCCGTAACCGTAACCTCTTTCGCGGAAGAGGCTTACGACTTCGACGCCGCCCACACCCAGTTCACCTTCTCGATCCGCCACCTCGGACTGGTCAATGTCCGGGGCCAGTTCCGTGAATTCACGGGCTCGGTGACTATGGACGGAGACACCGTGACGGGCGCTCGGGCGGTGATCAAGGCCGCTTCGGTCGATACCGCCAACCAGAACCGCGACGACCACCTTCGCAACCCCGACTTCTTCGAGGTCGAGACCTATTCGGATATCACCTTCGAGTCCACCGCCGTGGAGCGGACGGACGAGGGTCTGGTCCTCAAAGGTCGCCTGACCATCAAGCAGACCACGAAAGAGGTGGAGATCCCCATGACCCAGGCCGGTCCCATCGACGACCCCTGGGGCAACCAGCGGGTGGGACTGACCGGCGAGCTGGTCGTCAATCGCCGGGACTACGGGGTGAACCACGACGGCCCGTCGGACCGGGCCATCGGTCAGGACGTGACCATCACGATTGAAATCCAAGCCGTGCGGGCCCAGCCCGCGGAGGGAGACGAGTAGCCATGGGACGCATGCCGAGAATCCGACAGCACTACCTATCCGTTCCGGACGCCGCCGCCGTATGCGGGGTGTCGCGGAACACCGTGTACACCTGGGTCCGCCGCGGCCAGTTGCCGGCGGCGCAGACCCCGGGCCGGACCAACCTCATCCGCCCCGCCATTCTGTGGCGGTTCATGGAGTCGAACGGGATGTTCGTGCCCCCGCAGCTCGAATCCATGGCCCGCGAGGACATGGCGCTGGGGCAGCTCGACCATAGCTTCCCCGCGCTCGGCGAGGTGCTGGTGATCGACAACGATCCCCTGCTTCGCAGCATGGTCTCCCGGGCCATGCAGGGCCGGGCGCTGGTGGACCAGGCCCAGACCGGGTTCCAGGGGCTGCACCTCCTGACCACCCACGAACGGATCCGCGTGGTTCTGGTCAACCTGGCCACGCCGGGCGCCCGACACGACGGGTTCCTGCAGGAGCTCAAGATCCTTCGGCCCGACGTGGAGGTGCTCATCGTGGTCAACGCCGACGACGAGCGCTCCGACCGGCCGGCCGCCGAGGGGGAGCAGATCCTGGTCAAGCCTCTCAGCCAGGCCGAGCTGGACGAGGCCATCATGCCGCTGCTGGGCGAAGACGCGGAGGTCTGAGCCCGGCGAATCGAGATCGGGTACGCGGACGCCGCGCCAGTCGTCTGCTGTTCCCGCCCTGCGGGACGGACCGCGCATGGAGCGAGCCTGCCTGGGCGGAAGAGAAGCTTGGTCGGACCTTCCCCCAGCCAGGCGCGGCACCACTCGATCCCGCCTGCCTTTGCGTTGCCCAGATTCAGGCTTACTGTGCTGCTCGCCCCACAATCCAAGGAGCATCCATGGACACCGGTAGAGGAAGTTCCTGAACCTCATCGCCTGGGACATTCCGCAGCAATTCGACCCCATCGGCCTCGGGCCCACGCCGAGCTACCTCCTGATCGTGTTCGCCGAGTTCCTGTGCGCCCTCCTGGTCATGGCCGGACTGGCCACCCGGCTGGCCGCCATTCCGCTGGTCGTCGCCATGGGCGTGGCCGCCTTCGTGGCCCACGGCGCCGATCCCTGGACCATGGCGGCTGCCACCAACGGCAGCAAGCAGCCCGCCCTGATGTTTCTCACCGTGTTCCTAGCCCTCGTCTTCACCGGGGCGGGAGGGTACTCCCTGGACGCCCAGGTGGTCCCGCGGATCAAGCGTCGCAAAAGGTACGGGTGACCTGCTCCGGCTGAACCCAGCGGTCCAGCGGCTGCGACTGCTCTGAGACACCGCCACAGATGTCGCTCTCGGCCAGTCTCGCGCCGCGGTCTCCCCCCTTGTGGCGGCCGTTCGACCGAGTCTTCGAGAGAGAACGGCTCCTGGCGGGGGACGTGGGAGGGGACGACGCGGGACAGAGGTCGAACACGGTGGGCGGGAGCCGCTCTCCTTCGCGGACTCAGTCGAGCGGCCGCCCGCCTTCGCCAGGCTACGGCGCGGCAGGCTACAGGACGTTGAGGAAGGCCGGGCCGACATCCCACATCGCACACCCCACATCCCAAACCTCACATCGCGTCAGCCGTTTCACCCTCCATCCGGCTGAACCCCGCCGCAGCGGGGTTCAGGGCGGGGACTGACCACTGACCGCAGACTCACCATCGCCGGCCCGGTGCCGCCGCGCTTGGCACCGTCGAGATGGCGTCTTATGCTGAAGGCATGGCCACGTCCTATCCGCTCTATCTGGCCGGCCGGCCGGAATCCCCCAACCAGGATCTCGACGTCCGGGACAAGTTCTCCGGGGAGGTCTTCGCCCGGACGCCGCTGGCCGGGCCGGACCATTTCGAGGCGGCCATCGCCGCCGCCGCGGACGCGGCCACCCCGCTCCGCCGCTGGCCCGCCTTCCGCCGCCGGGCCGTGCTCGACCACCTCGTGCGGCGGGTCGAGGAA
>PXDE01000180.1 GCA_003566475.1 PVC group bacterium
CGTCGCCGACCTCGAACCGCACCCGCTCGGGACGGGCCTGCGGGGGGCGTCGGGCGACCCGGGGCGTGGTGATGTCCCCCTCCACGACGGCGCGATAGCCCAACTCGCCGTCCGCGCGGATTCGCTCGGCGGCCGCGATGAACCGCTCGGAGGCGTCGAAGCCGGTCACCTCGGCGGCCACGGCGGAAAGCTCGAACGCGCAGCGCCCCACCGCGCAGCCGAGGTCGAGCACCCGGGCGTCGGGGGTCAGCCGGTCCCGAACCGCCTCGGCGCAACGGCGGGGGAAGCCCAGGGCCGAGCGGGGGCCGTCCGGCCAGGGAAGCACGTCCGCGTCGTCGCCGTAGTGCAGAAGCAGGTACTCGGCGAGCGCGCGATCAGAGGTGTAGTAGTCGGTGGTCAGGGTTCAGTCCGATTCCAGATCCCGGATCAGGCTCTCAATCTGAGCAAGCAAGGTGGGCACATGGTCCGTGATCGTGGTCCAGAGGATTCCATAGTCGACCCCGCCATAATCATGGATGAGGCGGTCCCTCATGCCGGCCATGAGGCGCCAGGGAAGTTCGGGATGCTGGTCCCGGAAGGCGGTGGGAACCCGCTTGGTCGCCTCGCCGATGACCTCGAAGCTTCGGGTGAAAGCCCGCTTCAGATCCTCGTCCTGGAGGAATCGCTCCCGATCCAGGCGAGCCGCCCTGCGGACCAGATAGGCGCACTCGTCGCGGATGTGGCAGAGGCGCTCACGCGGCGCCTTCCGCATAGCGGACCTCGCGGAGGATATGCGGACCGATGTAGGGGCTCAGGCCTTCCGGAGTGACTACATCGACCCGTCGGCCGAACAGGTCTTCAAGGTAGTCACCGAGTCCGACGAGGTTGGCAAGGGTGGCGGTACGGGACCCAAACTCGACCAGGACATCCACGTCGCTGTCGGGCCGCGCTTCTCCTCGCAGGCAGGAGCCGAACAGGCCAATCCGGCGGACGCCGAATCTGCGGACCTCGGGCAGGTGCGCCTCCAATTCGGCCATGAAGGGATTGGTTGGGGGCTTCATGATGGTCTTCTCCCTCGTCGCGAAGACTCTAGCGTGAAGGTCGGCGCCCATCAAGCGGCCAGGTCTCAATGGGCGGCGGGCCGGCCGAGGGCCTGGAGGAGGTAGGGGGCGGGCTGGTAGTTGGCGTGGGTGACCACGGTCTGGCCGTCGCGGCGCATCCGCACTTCGGGGACGGCGATGTCGGGGGTCTTGTGGGGGGCGAAGAGGATGTCGTCGTGGGTGGCGTGGCCGCGGTCGGTGAACTTGTCCGGGGTGAGGGCCCCGCCGAGGTGGTCGCTGCGCCCGGTGGCCACATGCACGGTGCCGAGGATCTTCTCGTCCTGGATGTCGTGCCAGGCCCAGGGCAGCTCCTGGGTGCCGAACCCCAGCTCGCCGATCTCGCCGGTGACCGGGTCGGCGGCGAGCCGGGCCTTGTGGGCCTCGACGGTGGCGGGATCCCCGCTTAGGAACTCGGCGTCCACGATCCGGCCGCCGGCCACGGTCATGATGCCGATGGTCCCGTCCTCGTAGGGCAGGGGGAACTGGCCCTCGGCGCCGGGGGGCACGAAGTAGACCTCGCCGGCGGGAAGGTTGGCCACGTCGGGCTTCCTCTCGCGGCAGAGGCCATGGCTCTTCTGCGCCTCCTGGCCGTCGATGACGAGGCGAAGCGTGAGCTTCCGGCCCAGCACCTCGTAGTCGATCTCGAACCAGTCGGCCCGGGTCAGGGCCAGGCGCAGCGTCTCGGCCTGGGCGCTGACCTCGACGTAGTCCACGGCGAGGCCGGTGCCGAGGATGATGTCATTGAGCCCATGCAGGGTCGCGCCGCGGAAGCCGTGGAGTTTGGCCGAGGCGGTGAGGGGCGCGGTGGCGGAGTAGTCGGTGATGGCCAGGAGGAGCTTGTAGGCCGGATACACGTCGCGCTCCAGCGAGACCTGTCGTCCGTCGGGGGTCCAGGCCTCGTCGGGGAGGTCGAGGTTGCTGCCGCCGGTGGTCCGGTAGGCGAACAGGTCGCCGCCGGTGAGCCCGAGGTCGGCCATGGTCTTCTCCCGCAGGCCGCGCACGATCACCTCGTAGGCCTTGCGCTGCACCTTGCGGTCCATGTCCTGGAGAAAGGCGAGGTCGCGGACCTCGCGGGGATCGGGCAGGTCGATGAGCACCCCGATGCGTTCGCCGGGGGCGGGATCGAACACGGTGCGGAGGAGGCGGGTGAGGTCGAAGGGAGGGAAGGTGAGGGGCATTTTGGATTGTGGATTGTGGATTGTGGATTTTGGATCGGTCGGAGGGGGACAGGTCTCAGGCGCTCGGTGGGGACGATCTGTGGTATTCGTCTCACGGCATCGGCAGCACCTTACGGAATTCGCGGCGGAGGGCGAGGAGAACCAGGAGGGCGCCGGACCAGGTGGAGATGACCACGGCGGTCCAGACTCCCTCCACGCCGAAGCCGAGCAGGCGGGTGAAGGCGAGCATGAGGGGGATCGGCACGAGCACCTGACGCCAGAGGCCGGTCCAGATGGCGATCATGGGCCGGTGCAGGCCCTGGAGGGTCGAGGTGGAGATGAACATGACCGCGTACGCCCACAGGGCGGGGATGGCGATGCGCAGATAGGAGGCGCCGGCGCGGATGACCTCGGGATCGTCGGAGAAGAGGCGGATGGCCTGGGGAGCGGCCCAGAGCAGGGGGCCGGTGACCACGGCCAGGAAGCCGGTGGCATGGAGGATGGCCGAGGCCCAGGCCGCGTACACCCGGTCGGGCCGGCGGGCCCCGAAGTTCTGGCCGCTGAGGGCGAGGGCGGCGGTGGACAGGCCCAGGCAGGGCAGGAGGGCGACCTGCTCGATACGGGTGGCCGCGCCATAGGCGGCCACCGCCTCCTGGCCGAACCGGCTGGCGAACCAGGTGATGATGAGAATCCCGACGCCCACCATGCCCAGATTGAGCCCGGCGGGAACTCCCTGGCGCACGAGGGCCCGCATGGGGCGGAGCCGGGGCCGGAGCGCCCGCGGGCGCCAGGGCCGGAAGAACCCGTGGCGGCGGGCCCGGCGGAACATGAAGACCGCCACCGCGGCCTGGATGGCGGCGGTGGACCAGGCCGCGCCGGAGAGGCCGAGCGCGGGCAGGCCGAACCCGCCGAACATGAACCAGGGGTCGAGCCCGAGGTTGAGCACCGCGCCGCAGAACATGGCGTTACGGAAGGCGGTAGTGTCGCCGGCCGCCGTGACCATCGCGTTGAGCACATGTACGGACAGAAAGAAGGGGCTGGCCAGGAACAGGATGCGCAGATACCCGGTCCCCGCCGCCCGGAACTCGAGAGAGTTCTCGCCCAGCATCCGGAAGAAGGCCGGGGTGGCGGCCCATCCGGCGGCGAGCAGGGCCAGGGAGACCAGCAACGCCGCGCCCAGAATCTGGTCGGCCAGGTGGCGGGCGAGGCGGAGGCGGCCCGCGCCCAGAGCCCGGGCGACGAGGGCGGTGGCCCCCGTGCCCAGCCCCGCCCCCACCGCGATGATGAGGAAGAACATCGGGAACGACGCGCCGAGACCGGCCAGGGCGTCGGTGGAGATGCGGCCTGCGAACCAGGTGTCGGTCAGGTTGAAGGCGGTGTGGCTGGCGAAGGCCACCATGGAGGGGATGGCCAGCCTCCGGACCAGACGGGGCAGGGGGTCGCGGGTGAGGGCGCCGGGAGGCGTCATCGGCTCCAAAAACCCGCGTCGCCCGGGCGGCGGGTTCAGACCGCGGAGTCCTGGGAGAGGCCGGCGATCTCCTGGCGGAACGGCTCGATGAAGGCGGCCTGGCCGGACAGGCCGAGCCGGCGGTAGCAGTCGGCGAGGTGGGCGAGGAGGCGGGCCATGACTCCGTCGACGGCGGTTTCGGACGAGGCCAGCGACGCCTGGAGCTTGAGCCGGGTGTCGTCGGGGACATCGCTCATGCGGTAGGAGGCGGCGCGGTGGCTGCAATCGACCAGGAACCCGCCCTGGGGCGCTTCGGCGAGGGCGAGGTAGTGGCGGTTGACGGGAAGCGGCCGGACCTCGAGACCCAGGCGCCGGGCCACCAGCACGTAGATCCAGGTGAGCACCACGGGGAGTCCGCACTTCTCCTCGATGACCGCCGCCATGCTGGCGGTGCGGGGATTGGAGTGGTCGCTGGTCTCGCCGGCCAGCCGCAGATCCTGGAAGAGGAACCGGGCCAGATCCATGGGATCCTGATCGGCCCCGCGATGCCGGGCCAGTTCGGCCAGATCCTGCAGGCGGTGGGCGAGTCCGTCGTCGGGCAGGGTGGCGTCCAGGAAGCGCGAGACCAGGTCGAAGGCTTCCTCGGCCGCGCTGGGCACCCGCCGCCGCTCCCGCCACCGCGGCCAGGCCTCCCGCCACCAGATGCGCCGCTCCTCGGCCATCAGCCGCTGCAGCAGCCTCCGGTCGGTGGCCGGCAGGGGCTCGGGAAGTTCGGCGAGCACCTCGGGCAGCCGGGGCGCCATCCGGGCCATCTCCTCGCGGATCGCCCGCTGCACCTCGGGCGAAGGGTCGTCGAGGAGCCGCAGCAGATGCCGGAGACTGGTGAGGGATGCATTCATGGTTTCGGATACCTTGCGCCCACTATACCACCCAATTCCGGGATTGCAGGCAAGTCCCGGGTTGCGGCAAGGTTCGGCCCTCGCCCGGCCCCGGTGCGGACGGTGGCGGGCCCCACTTCTCTCCCTGGAGACGTCCATGAAGCGAAAGATTTTCTGGTTCCTGGTCCTGGTCGCGGTCATCGCGCTGGGGATCCTGTTCGGCGGCCGTCTGTTCAAGGTGGTGCCGGCGGATCATGTGGCGGTGGCCGCGCTCACGCCCCGGTCCACCCCCCGTGTCTACGAGCCCAGGCTGCACATCCCGGTCAATCCGCTCCTGCAGTGGCATCTGTTCGACACCCGCGAGACGGCTCAGGCCCTGTCGGTGGCGGTGGCCGCCCAGGATCAGATCCCCAGCCGGATCGATGTCTCGCTGCGCTACCGGATCCTCCCCGACCGGGCCGCCGACGTGTTCGAGGGGGCGGGGCGGTCGGACCAGGTGCAGGCCCGGCTGGTCGAGCCGGCGGTGGCCGAGGTGGTGGCGGACCTGGCCGGGCAGATCGCCCGCACCGAGGATCTGTACCAGGAGGCCAGCCAGCCCCCGTTCCAGGAGCGCCTGGCCCAGCGGGTGGCCGACCGGCTCCGCGCCCACGGCGTGCTGATCGAGGAGGTGCGGGTCGGCGAGGTCCGGCTGCCCGCGCTCGCCCTGTCCGCCGTCCAGGAGAGCCGGGACCGCCGCCGCATCGCGTCCGAACAGCAGCAGCGGCTGGCCCAGGCCGAGGCCGATCTGGCCATCGCCCGCACGGAGGCCGAGCAGATCCGCGTCCTGGCCGAGGCCCGGGCCGAGGAGATCCGCATCCTCTCCCAGGCCCTCGGCGAACACCCCGGGTTTCTCCGCTACGAGGCGCTGCGCACCCTGCAGCGCATCGCCCAGGATCCGGCGGCCAAGATCTACATCGTGCCCGGCGACGCCACCGGCCTCCTCCCCCGGCTGCCGGCGGACTGAAAGGGGGATTTTGGATTGTGGATTGGGGATTGTGGATTGGGGCGGGGGACGCTGAAACCTGAAGGCTGAAACCTGAAACCTGAAAGCCAGACCCTGAGCACTCCCCCTCTTGCACCTGCGTTGAGGCGCCATGCACGCCATGCTCATCATCCGAACCTCGAGAATCGATAGCGATAGGAATAGCGAAAGAGCAGGCCCGGCCCAATGAAACCAATCCCCAATCCCCAATCCCCGCGCCCCGAGGGCGCCCCCTCCATGCCCTCCTCGCACCTTCCGTCCCCGCTCGAATGGCCCTTTCCCATCCGCCGCCCGCATGCGGGCCCGCTGCTGGGCAACGGCGTGCAGGGGATCATGGTCTGGGGCGAGGACGCGCTGGTTCTCACCGTGGGCCGGGCGGGCTTCTGGGACCATCGGGGGGGCAACCCCTTCACCACCCGCGCCACCTACGCCCAGCTCCGGGCCTGGCTGGAGGCCGACGACCGCGGGGCCCTGGAGCGGTTCGCGGGGACGGAAGCGGCGGATGACGGACGGCCCTCCCGGCCCTACCAGATCGGCGGGGGCCGACTGAAGCTCCCCATGCCCGAGGGGTGGCGGCTGGAGACGGCGGTGCTTCATCCCGCCGCAGGGCGGATCGTGGTGTCGGTCCGCCACGCGGATGGCCAGGGTGCGGAGATCGGCATTCGCCAGGCCCGGCATGGCCAGGAGGTGGCGTGGATCGACCTGCCCCCGGACTGGGATGTCGCGGTGGAGCTGATCCCCAGCTGGGCATTCGTCGGGGACAAGCTCCAGGCCTGGGGCGTGGCGCCCCCGGCCCGTCTGGGCGATGGACAGAGCGAAGGGGCTTTTGAACAGTCCTTGCCCGAGGATCCGGGGCTGGGACTGGCGTGGTCGCGCCGGGAGTCCCGCCTGGTGGTGGCCACGGCGCTGGCCGAGGCCGACGCCGGCCAGGCCGCCCTCGACCGGGCGCGGACGGCTGACGTCGATGCCCTCGGCCGGGACGCGGACGCGGACTGGGCCGCCTACTGGGACGCCGTGCCCTGGGTGCGCCTGCCCGATCCGGACCTCCAGGAGATCTACGAGTACGGGGCGTACAAGCAGGCCGGGCTCACCCCGCCCGATGGCGTCGCCGCCACCCTCCAGGGGCCGTGGATGGAGGACTACCAGCTCCCGCCCTGGAGCAACGACTACCACTTCAACATCAACATCGAGATGATCTACTGGCCCTGCCTGCTCACCGGGCGGACGGATCATCTGGGCCCGCTCTGGTCCATGCTCCGGAGCTGGATGCCCGTCCTGCGGGCCAACGCGAAGGCGTTCTTCGGCGACGACCAGGCGATGATGCTGCCCCATGCGGTGGACGACCGGTGCCAGGTGGTGGGCACGTTTTGGACGGGGATGATCGACCATGCGTGCACGGCCTGGATGGCCCAGCTCGCCTGGCTCCACGTCCGGTACAGCGGGGACGAGACGGTGCTGAGGGAGGTCGCGTGGCCCCTGCTCACCGGCGCCTTCAACGGCTACTGGAGCATGAGCGAGGAGATCCCGGAGCCGGGCGGCATCCTGCGCCGGTCCCTGCCGGTCACGGTGAGCCCCGAGTTCCGCGGGAGCGATCCCGACGCCTGGGGGCGCGACGCCAGCTTTCAGCTCGCGGCCTGGCATCGGGTGGCCCGGATCCTGCCCGAGGCGGCCCGGGTCCTGGGCGAGCCGGTCGACCCCCGCTGGGCCGAGATCGAGGCGGCGCTGCCCGCCTACAGCGTGGTCGAGGGCCCCCGCCATCCCGACCGGCCGTCGCCGGTGAACCAGCGGATCGGCCTCTGGGAGGGGCAGGATCTCACCGAGAGCCACCGCCACCATTCCCACCTCGCGGCCATCTATCCCTTCGCGACCGTGGATCCGTTCGACCCCGAGCATGCGAAGGTGGTCCGCGACAGCTTCTTCCACTGGGTGCGCACGGGGCCCGGGGCCTGGTCGGGCTGGTGCGTGCCCTGGGCGAGCACGCTGCATGCCCGCCTGAACCGGGGCGACGCGGCGGTGGCCCTGCTCAAGTTCTGGCGGGACAACTTCGTGAACGAGGGGAGGGGCACCCTCCACGACAGCTTTCACCCGGGGCTCACCACGCTGGCCGCCCATCACCACGGTCGCGAGGAGATGCAGATGGACGCGGGCATGGGGGCGCTCACCGCCGTGTGCGAACTCCTGGTGCAGTCGCGCGACGACGCCATCGCCGTGCTTCCCTCCCTGCCCACCGCCTGGCGCGAGGCCGAGTTCGACGGCCTGCGGGCCGAGGGCGGCTTCCGGATCGGGGCCACGGTGCGGGACGAGCGGGTGGTCGAAGTCCGGGTGACCAGCGAACGCGGCGAACCCCTGGCCCTGCGCCTGCCCTGGGATCCCGACCATGTGGTGAGGCGGGAGACTAGGGCCGGCGAGGCGCTGGTCTTCACGCATCCGGGACCGGGGTGAGCCCCCGGGGCGACAGGGCGCGCCCCCCGGGGTGTCCAGAACCGAAGCCGGCGGCGGTTCGGACACGTAACCTGACGATCGTGAGCTCACGTGTCCGGGTCGGGGCCGACGGTTGGCCGGAGGGACGTCCGTGACCCCCCGCTGGCGTCGCTGGCTGCTGGGCGACTTCTCCTGGCGGCGGCTGATCCGCTCGGTGCTCGAGGTGTACCTGGTCCTGCTGATCTTTGCCTGGTTCTTCGGCGATCGCCTCATCTTCCAGCCGCCGCGTTCCGGCTACGGCCCCGCCCCGGACATCCACCGGGTGCCCACGCCCGACGGCGAGACCCTGGCCGTCCTCCACATGCCCGCGCCCGGCGCCCGCTGGACCGTCCTCCACAGCCACGGCAACGCCGAGGATCTCCGGGGATCCCGGTATTTCGGGGACTGGTTCAACGAGCAGGGGTTCTCGTTCGTGGCCTGGGACTATCGGGGCTACGGGATCAGCACCGGCCGCTCCACGGAGGCCCATGCCTACGCCGACGCGGAGACCGTCTGGAAATTTGTCACGGGCGAACTTGGCGTTCCGCCCGGAGACATCATCCTGCATGGCCGTTCCCTGGGCGGCGCGCTGGCGGTGGACCTGGCCGCCCGGCACGAGGTCGCCGGCCTGGTTCTGGAGAGCGCCTTCGTCACCGCCTTCCGGGCGGCCACCGGGATCCCGCTGGCCCCGTTCGACCGGTTCCGGAACCTGCCCCGTCTGCGCCAGGTCGAGGCGCCGGTGATGGTCATCCACGGCACCCGCGACCGGGTGATCTCCATCCGGCACGGCCGCCGCCTCCACCGCGAGGCCCCAAACCCGGTCCTCGCCCTCTGGGTGGACGGGGCCGGGCACGACGACATCCTCGTTACCGACGAGGCCGCATACGCCCGGGCCTGGCAGGAGTTTGCGGAACGCCTCGGCGCGTGGGATCAGCCCCGGGGGCCGAGCTTGTCGCCGTAGAAGCCGCTGCCGTAGCGGGCGGAGGCGCCCAGGATGTCCTCGATGCGCAGGAGCTGGTTGTACTTGGCGATGCGGTCGCTGCGGCTCATGGAGCCGGTCTTGATCTGCCCCGCGTTGGTGGCCACCGCGATGTCGGCGATGGTGGCGTCCTCGGTCTCGCCCGAGCGGTGGCTGATCACCGACGTGTAGCCCGCCCGCTTGGCCAGCTCGACCGCGTCGAAGGTCTCGGTGAGGGTTCCGATCTGGTTGACCTTGACCAGGATGCTGTTGGCCACGTTCTCCTCGATGCCCCGGCGCAGGAACTTGGTGTTGGTGACGAACAGGTCGTCGCCCACAAGCTGGACCTTGTCCCCCAGCTCGCGGGTGAGCAGGGCCCAGCCCTCCCAGTCGTTCTCGGCGCAGCCGTCCTCGATGCTCACGATGGGGAAGCTGTCGATCCAGTCGGCGTAGAAGGCCACCATCTCCTCGGCCGTGCGCTTCGAGCCGTCGCTCTTCTTGAACACGTAGGTCTTGGACTCGGCGTCGAAGAACTCGCTGCTGGCCACGTCGAGGGCGATGGCGATCTCGTCGCCGGCCGTGTAGCCGGCCTTGGCGATGGCCTCCATGATCACCTCCAGGGCCTGGCGGTTGCTCTCGAGGCCGGGCGCGAACCCGCCCTCGTCGCCCACCGCCGTGTTCAGGCCCTTGCCCTTGAGCACGGCCTTGAGGTTGTGGAACACCTCGGCCCCCATCCGGATGGCCTCGGAGAACGACGGGGCGCCCACCGGCATGATCATGAATTCCTGGACATCCACGGGGGCGTCGGAGTGGGCGCCGCCGTTGAGGATGTTCATCATGGGCACGGGGAGCACCTTGGCGTTGGCCCCGCCCAGATACCGGAACAGGGGCATGTCCAGTTCGTCGGCGGCCGCGTGGGCGGAGGCCATGGACACGCCGAGCATGGCGTTGGCCCCCAGCTTGCCCTTGTTCTCGGTGCCGTCGAGCTCGATCAGGGCCTGGTCGATCCCCGTCTGGTCCAGGGCGTCCATGCCCACCAGCTCCTCGCAGATGGTCTCGTTGACGTTCTCCACCGCCTGGGTGACGCCCTTGCCGAGAAACCGCTGCTTGTCGCCGTCGCGCAGCTCGATGGCCTCGTGCTCGCCCGTGGAGGCGCCGGAGGGCACGGCGGCCCGGCCCATGGCCCCGCTGGACAGCCACACCTCCACCTCCACGGTGGGATTCCCGCGGGAATCAATGATCTCACGGCCCCGGATATCGACGATTTCGGACATGGCGTACAGTGCTCCTGATTAGGTTGATGAAATGGGCTCCACGCTATAGGGGGCAAGAGGGGGTGGCAAGCATGGACCGTGGGGCGGGGCGGGTTCAGGGGGCGGTCGCTGTCGCTGAATCCCTTGGTTCAGCCGGATGGGGGGGGTGAGACGGCTGGAGCGATTCGGGATACGCGATACGGGATACGCGATACGGGATTCGGGATGCGGGATGCGCGATGCGGGATTTGCGGAAACCGAAGATTGACCCTACTACGCTCCGCAGCGGAGCTACGTAGGGCAAGCTGACGAAGGCAAATTGACGAAGTGCGGGGCGGCCTTCCCCGTGGCCCGGGGGGGCCTCCCCCCGGGCCTCCGGGATCCCTCGGGTGGCACGGGGTTTCTGCCGGGGCCGGCGGCTCCTTTTGGGGGCAGGGCACGGGGGCAGGCGCCCCCGTGCCACGTCGGGGACATCCAGTTGGCGAG
>PXDE01000254.1 GCA_003566475.1 PVC group bacterium
GCGGCAGGATACATGCCTGCATTTAGACGCATATCGGTGCGCCCATTTCGCGGGGCGCCCGTTCCCTGTCCCTCCCGTCCATCCGCCGCCACCCTCCGCCCCCGCCAACCACCTAAATCCGACCGCCTTATGCGCACAGGACGCCCTCCCACCCTGCCTCTTCCAGCCCGCTTCTACCACCACATCCACCTGCGGCGTCACCCCGTGCCTTCGTGCACCCCCAGGGGCGGGGCGATTCTCATATTTGAGAAATCAGGAAACCAGGAAGGAATCCATGCCCTCCCGCCGCCAGGGCACAGGTCTTCTGCTCATGGCAGGGACAGACCCCGCCACACCTAGGGACAGGTCTTCTGCGGTAGGGACAGGCTTTTGAAGGACGGGCAGGGACAGGCCCTTGCCGTCCGTCCTCCGGCAGCCCGGGCGGACGTCCAAGGTCTGGACGGTTTCGTCCAAGGTCTGGACGGAGGACGCAGGGCCCGTCCGCGGCCGCATGTCCCCAGTACAGGCGCGCGGTCGTCCCCAAGCAGGTCAGGCATTCCTGCGTGCCGGGGCGAAGCGTCTGCGCGAAGCCTGGCCTGACCCTCGCGGCCCCCATCCGTCTGAGCCCAACGGCAAAGCGGCTGCGACTGATCACTGATCACTGGTAACTGATCACCGATCAACGCCCTCCTACCCCGACGCCCTCATGCTAGCCTTGCCGCCAGTTCCCGGCTCTCCCGCACAGAGCCGTCAGGGGGCACGGCCACCTCCAGGATGCCCGAATGGGGGTGCGCGAGCCAGGCGCCGAGATCGAAATCCTCACCGGCCGCGACGCGCCGGTAGGGAATGCCGAACATGGCGGCGGCGAACTCGAAGCGCCAGGGGTGCGCGGCGGCGAACAGGGTCTCGAACCCCTCGCCGCCCCGGCGGGCGATGGGGAGGTGACGGAAGATGCCGCCGCCTCCGTTGTGGATCACCACCAGCTTCACCGGCCCGGGCGCGGACGGGATCAGGGCCAGGCTGTTGAGGTCGTGCAGCGCGGCCAGGTCGCCGATGATGCCGACGGTGACCCGCCCCCCCTCGGCCAGGCCGACGGTGGTGGCGACCAGGCCGTCGATGCCGCTGGCCCCGCGGTTGGCGAAGACTTCCACACCTTCCGGAAGCGCTCCGCCCACATGGTCGAGATGCCGCACGGGCAGGCTGTTCCCAGCCAGAAGCCGCGTGCCTTCGGGAAGGCGTCGAACCAGATGCGCGACCAGCCGGGCCTCCCCTTGCGTGGGGCTGCCGTCGCCCATCCACGCCTCCACCACCTCCCGGGCCCGGCGGTCGGCGTCGGTCCATCCATCCCGCCATGCCTCGTCGCCGGGGATCCGGGACAGAAGGCTCTCCACCACCCCACGCTGGATCGGTCCCAGACGATGCGTGGCTTGCCGGGTGGGATCCTGGATCACCGGGAACTCCGGAACCGACACCCACACCGGAGGTGCGGCGCTCTCCAGAAGCTGCAGGAGCCGTTTGGACACGAAGGGCCCGCCCAGGGTCACCACGGCCTCCGGGGAGACGTCTCCGGGCCAGCCCCGAGTGAGCGCAAGGTCGTAGGAGCTAAGGACACCGGCTTCGGAGCGAAGCCCGGAGGTGGCGTCGGCGAGGACGGGCACGGGGAGGTTTCGTAGCGCGGCGGCCAGCGAGGCCCGGACGGCGGGCTGTACGATCCGACCCACCACCACCAGGGTTCGCGGCGGAAGGTCCGGTAGGTCCGGGAACGGCGGTTCGGCCTCAGGTATGGACGAAGGGTCCGCCAGCACCCAATCCGAGTGGGGCCACTCGACATCCCCGTCCTCCGGCTCGAGCGGCTCGCGGAAGGGAAGGTTGAGGTGCACGGGGCCGGGGTGTGGCCCCAGGGCGGCGGCCATGGCCTTGTCCACGAGGCCGAGCAACGCGGAAGGCTCGGCATCCTCCGGCGGCGGGAAGGCGGTCGAGGTCCGCGCGAACCGACCGAACAGCCCGTCCTGCGGAAGGGTCTGGTTGGCGCCCACGCCCTGGAGTTCGGGCGGGCGGTCGGCGGTGAGGAGGATGAGGGGGACGCCGGACTGCGAAGCCTCGACGACGGCGGGGAGGAGGTTGGCCACCGCGCTGCCGGAGGTGGTGATGACGGCGGCCGGCCGACCGGTGGCCAGCGCGTGCCCGAGCTGATGAAAGGCGAGGCCACGCTCGTCCCAATGGACGCGCAGCCCGGCGGCGGGGACCCGGGCCCGGGCGGCGAGGGCGAGCGGGGTGGAGCGCGAGCCGGGGGCGACGCCGACATCCTCCACGCCGAACTGGCGAAGGCGGTGGACCAGAGCATGGGCCCAGAGGTCGTGGCGGCGGACGGAGGCGGTCATCCCGGGGCCAGCGCCTTGACGAAATCGCCAATCTTGTTCTCGACCTCGAGCCATTCCGCGTCGGGGTCGGAGCCGTCCACGACGCCCGCGCCCGCGAACACGCGGAGGCTGGCCCCGTCGAGCCAGCCGCAGCGGATGGCCACCGCGACCCGGGCCCGGTCCGGGGCGATCCATCCGATGTTCCCCGCGTACCATCCCCGGGGGCGGTCCTCGAGCCGGGCGATCCGGTCCTCGGCGCCCTGGCGGGGCGCGCCGCCCACGGCCGGGGTGGGATGCAGGGCGGCCAGGAGATCGGAATCGCCCACGCCGTCGCGGAGGTCGCCGCGGAACCGGGTGGCGAGGTGGAAGCGCTGGGCCAGGGCGAGCAGCGAGGGCGCGTCGTCGGCCTCGAAGCGGCGGCAGAGCGGCGCCAGCACCTCCTGGATGTCGCGGACCACGATCTCGTGCTCGAGCCGGTCCTTGGCGTGCCGCTGGAGTTCCTCGGCCAGCCGGGCGTCCTCGGCCGGGTTCCGATGCCGGGGCCGGGTGCCGGCGATGGCCTCGCTGGTCACCGTGCGCCCGTCCCGGCGGTAGAGCCATTCCGGCGTGGCCCCGAGCAGGGCCTGGCCGGGCCGGGGGCTCCACAGGTAATGGATGCATTCCGGGGCGGCGGCCATGAGCCGTTCGAAGAGGCGGATCGGGTCGGCGGGGGCGGCGAGGTTGAAGCGCGACTGGCGGGCCAGCACGAGCTTGGTCCGGCGTCCGCCGCGGATGTCCTCGAGGGCGGCCTCCACCGCGCGGGCCCAGCCGGCCTGGTCGGGCTGGTCCTGCCGCGACTCCACGTCGGGAAACGGCGTGGGCGCCGCCGCCGGCGGGGCGTCGGCCAGGCGGTGGAGCCAGGCCTGGATCTGGTCCGGATCGGCATCCGGCGAGGCCCGCAGCCGCCATCGGCCGGGGGCCCCGTCCAGTTCCAGGGCCGGCGTCCAGGTCCGGGTCGCCCCGCCCCAGGTGGGCTGGGGTCCGGTGTCGAAGGGCCGGAGCAGATAGCAGGTGCCGCCGGGCGCGGAGGGAACCGAACCGAGGCCGGCTCGGGTATGGCCGTCGGTGGGATCGCGGAACAGGAACCGCTCCGCGTCGGGACCGGCGGCAAGGAAGGCGACAGGCACGGCCTCGTCGAGGCCCACCTCCCAGGCGGAGGCGGCACCATCCAGACGGGCGGCGAGGTCGCGGGCGGCGGCGCGGAGAGCCCGGGCGGCGGTGCGCGGGGTCATGGGCGCTCCGGGCGTTCGCCAACGTACAGGCTGATGGCCCCCAGCATGAGGGGAACGGCCCGGTTGGACACGAACCCCGCATCGGCGAGGAGGCCCAGGAATTCCCGCCCGCTGGGGAAGGTCTCGGCGGTGACATTGAGATAGCGATAGGCGTGGGGATCTCCGGAGATCCAGCCGCCGACCGGGGCGATGAACCCCCGCAGATACATGCGGTAGCCCCAGCGCACGAACCGGCTCCTGGGGCAGGAGCATTCCAGGATGAGCACCCGGCCGCCGGGCCGGAGGACGCGGTGGATTTCGCGCAGGGTGGCGGGCACACTCACCATGTTGCGGATGCCGAAGGACATGGTGACGGCGTCGAAGCTGGTGTCGGGGCAGGCGATGGCCGAGGCGTCGCCGGACTCCAGGCGCACGCGGTCCTCCAGGCCGACGGCCCGGATCTTGGCCCGTCCCAGGGCCATCATATCCTCGGCGAGGTCGATGCCCACGGCCTCGGCAACCGGGGCATCCGCCTCGAACAGGGCCAGGATCTGGTCGGCGGTGCCGGTGGCGAGGTCGAGCACGCGCAGATTCTGTCCGGGCGGAAGGTGCCGGGCCAGACGCCGCCGCCACCGCCGGTCCGCCCCCAGGGCCAGCACCCGGTTGGCCCGGTCGTACGTGGGCGCGATGCGGTCGAACATCCGGTGGACGTTCTCGCGGCTGGGCTCGGGGGCGGATGTGGGTTCGGCGGACGACATGGCGGCGATCCTACGATGGCGGGGGAGCGAAGTCCACGACGGCGGACAACCCCCACCCGCTTGCCCCCGGCCAGGGCGTGCGATACGCTCAGGCCGTTTGCGGGTTGCGAACCAGGCACAGAGACCATGCGCTTCTCCAGGCATCTCCTGACATGCGCCATCGCGGCGCTGGCGACCGCGGGCTTGGGCCATGCGGATCCTGAACCGACGTTTCCGGCCCATGAGCGCGAAGAACTCCCCGAACGCGAGGCCGAAGTCCTGAACCAGGCCGACCGGCAGTTCGCGGCCCGTCAGTTTCCGGCGGCCACGGCGTCGTACGACGCGTTCATCATGGAGTTCCCACGGTCGCGGGCGGTGCCCTACGCGCTGCTGCGCAAGTCCCGGAGCCTGCATCTGGACAATAAGCGTGTCGCGGCGATCCGCGAGTACAACGAGGTGCCGGAGTATTTCCCCAACCAGGCGGCCTACGCGGCCCCGGCAATCTTCTACATGGGTCTGGCCCACGCCGAAAACGGGCACATGGACCAGGCGCGGCGGGCCTGGCGGCGGATGGTCGAGGATTTCGAATATGTGGAGCACCCGCTGGCTGCAGAAGCCATGAACCGCCTGGCCGACGGCCTGGTGGAGAAAGGGCACTGGCCGGAGGCGGTGCGATACTACCGCAAGGTGGCGGTGGATTACCGGACCCGGAACGCGAATGCGGCCAACCACGGGATCGCACGAATGACCGAGTTCCTCATTCGGATCCGGCCGGACGAGCGGCAGCTCCGTGCGCTCTTCGCCGAGGCGGGAGGCTTCGGGGAACAGCCGCGGCCGGTTCCCGAAGACCTCTCGGACGACCGCGACTACTGGGGTGCGGTGCGGGATCTGGTGGAGCGGCATGGCCAGTTTGACGACGGCCAGGAGGTCGAGGCTCAGCAGTATTTCACCTACTGGGCCGGGCTGCTGCTACGCCAGCAGCGCGACTGGGACGACTTCCAGATCGCGGCCATCGGCTGGCAGTACCGGGCGGACGGCGACCGGGCGGGCTGGGTCCGACGGCTGGACCGCCAGTTCCAGGACCATCAGCGGGACGGGGACTTCCTGCGGATCGTGCGCTGGATCCGGGCGTTCCGCGACGAGCGGCCCAAGGCCATGGAGTACTACGACCGGATCCAGTTCCCGAGGATGGACGCGACGGAGATCTTCGCCCTGATGCGGGCCCTCTACGAAGATGTGGGTGACGCCGCCCTGGCGACCCACGCCTTCCGGGAGTTCAATTGGAACGGGATCCCGGACCGGGCCTCGGGGCAGACCGACAAGGTGGGCATCGCCCGCTACCTATGGCGTCGGAACCCGGACCAGGTCGAGGAGGTCTACCGCCAACTGGACGACAAGGATCTGGGCCAGATCGAGCTTCTGCGGTTCTACTCGAGCCGCCGCGAGGTGGACAAGGCCATCCCGGTGGCCGGAGTTCTGACCGAACATCCCGAGCATGCCGACGAGGCCCTCTGGACCCTGGCCGGTCTGCTTCAGGAGGCCGAACGGTTCGCGGAGGCCCTCGCCGCCTACCGGCGGGTGGATCGGGTACCCGACCGGCTGTGGAAGATCGCGGAATGCCACGAGGGGCTGGGGGAGGTCGACAAGGCGATCGGCGCCCTTCGCGAGATCGAAGCCGCCTTCGAGCCGCTGGCCCCGCAGGCGGCCCTGGAGATCGCCTACCTGTATGATCGGGCGGGCAACCGCGATCACTATCTCGCCCATCTCCGCCATGTCTTGCGCCGCTACCCGGCCTCCGAAGAGGCCCGCAAGGCCCACCTTGCCCTGGAGCGTGCAAGCCGCTTGCGACTGGGGAGAGGAATTCAGACGGATCGCGACTGACCCCGGAAACCAAGCGGCCACCTCCCGGGGGAGGTGGCCGCCACCAAGGTCCGGACGGGGCCGGATCAGAAGCTGAGCGACGTCTTGAACACCACCAGCACGTCCTCCTGGCTGCCGGTGCCGGCGCCGCCGTGGACCGTGAAGCCCAGCGCCTCCGTGGCCTGGTAGTGCATGCCGGCGGCCAGGAGGATGGGCCGGTCGCGGTCCGGCGAGCGCTTGCGGTTCTCGAACCGGGTCTCGAAGAGGAACGCGAAGCGATCGCTGAGCTCCCAGATGAGCGACGCGGCGGCCGCCGCGATGTTGTCCTCGTCCTCGAAGATCTCGTAGGTGAGGTCGAGGTTCCAGACCAGCTTGTCGAGCACGGTGGTCCGGGGGCCCAGATTCAGCCCCAGTTCGACGGAGGTGTCGCCGGAGCCGTGGATGCCGATATCGTCGCCGCCGGTGGGCAGCTTGAGGGTGGCGTGAGGGATGACCGACGGGAACCGGAAGATATCCTCGTAGGCGCGGAGACGGAATCCGAGCTCCAGATTGCCGATATCGGTCTCGTTGCTCCCGAAGTCCGGCTCGAACCGGGCCAGGGGAAGGGCGGCGACCAGCTCGAAGTCGGGCAGCGCGCCGTAGCGGACGTAGGGCTTCAACACGTAGGAGGTGCCCTCGTCCATGGCGAAGGGGCCGAGATAGCGGAGTTCCCGGTACTCGAACGTGGATCCCACTTCAAGATTTCCGGGAGCGAGAATCCGGTTCTCGAGGGTGAGCAACGGCCGCATGGGCTCGGCCTGAACGGTCACCGCCCCCGTCACGAGCATCACGGCCAGCATGGTGGCTACCTTCCGCATACCTGTCTCCTATGGTTGGCTCCTGAACTTCTCCGCCATGCTACCCCCTGCCTCTCCGGGATGCCACCACATTTTTTACGGGGGCGCGAAAATCGGATGGTTGCCATCGGGTTTGTTTCGGGCTATGCCATGTCCTTTCGTCGAACATGGAACCCGGAGTCGGTCATGCACAAGTACGTCATTATGGGAGTCCAGGGGTGCGGGAAGGGCACCCAGGCCACCATGCTCTGCCAGGATTTCGATCTCATCCATATAAGCGTGGGGGACATCCTGCGCTGGAACATCAAGAGCCACACCAAGCTGGGGGCGCGGATCAAGCGGATCGTGGCGGCCGGCGAGCTGGTGGGCGACGACGTGATCGAGGGCCTGGTCCGCCGCCGCCTCGACGAGCACGACTGGAACTACGGGTTCATCCTCGACGGGTTCCCCCGCAACGGGCACCAGGCGGTGTTCTTCCTGGAGAGCTACGACATCGACGCGGTGATCCACATCGACGTGCCGGACCAGGTGGTGGTGGACCGGATCATGGGCCGGCGCCTCTGCGTGAAGTGCGGGACGGACTTCAACGTGATCATGCACTGGCCCAAGGAGCCGGGGATCTGCGACATGTGCGGGGGCGAGCTGGTGAAGCGGGTGGACGACACCGAGGACTCCATCCGGACCCGGCTCGAGGACTTCCACACCAAGACCGAGCCGGTGCTCGACCAGTTCCGGAAGAAGGAACTGGTGGTCCGGGTGGACGGCACCGGCGCCCCCGAGGCCATCCAGGCCGACATCCGGAGCCAGCTCGGGCTGCCCGGCCTGGAGCCGGCCGCCCCGGCGGGCTGAGGGCGCGCCGGGCCGGACGGCAGGCGGCGTCCAGGCGTGGTAGAGTATGGCGTCATGGACTTCGACGGAGAACGGCGCCGAATGGTGAAGCGGCATCTGGCCGGTCGGGACATCGCCGATCCTCGTGTTCTCGAGGTGATGGGTCAGGTGCCCCGGGAGCGGTTCATGCTCCCCGCCCTGCGCGCCCATGCCTACGACGACGCGGCGTTCAGCCTCGGCCGCCCGGGCGCGACCATCTCGCAGCCCTATATCGTGGCCCTGATGACGCAACTGCTGGACCCCGGCCCCTCGCATCGGGTTCTGGAGATCGGATCGGGATCGGGCTACCAGACCGCGGTGCTGGCCCGGCTCGTGGCGGAGGTGTGCGCGGTGGAACGGGATCCGGAACTGGTCGGGCGGGCCCGGACGGCGCTGGAGGCCTGGGATGCCGCGGCGGCCGCGCGGGTCCGCATGAGGGCCGGCGACGGCCACCAGGGCTGGCCCGAGCACGCGCCCTATGACCGCATCCTCGCCGCCTGCGCGGTGACCTCCATCCCGGCGGCCTGGGCGGAGCAGGCGCGGCCCGGCGCCGTCCTGGTCGCCCCGCTGGACCGGTTCGCGGGCAGCCAGGATCTGGTCCGCGCCACCCTGGCCCCGGACGGCCGCTGGCGGATCGCCTCGCGGCTGCCCGTGGCCTTCGTGCCCATGCGCGCCGGCGCGGAGGAAACCCGCTGATGCGGACTTGCCTTCGCGCGGGATCCGTTCTACACCATCTGCATCGGAAGGTGCTCCGGGCGTCGCGCGCGACGGCATCTTGCGACCCGATCCATGGACGAACCCACCACAACTGAAACCGAGGCGCTGCCGCGCTTCGCGGACCTGGACCTCCATCCTGACATCCTCCGGGCCATCGAGGAGTCGGGATACGAGCGGCCGACGGAGGTCCAGGCCAAGACCATTCCGGCCGTGCTGGAGGGGCGGGACGTCATCGCCTCGTCCAAGACCGGGACCGGAAAGACCGCCGCCTTCACCCTGCCCTGCCTGCACCGGCTGGCCACCCGCCCGCGCCGGACCAAGCGCGGCCCCCGGGTGCTGGTGCTGACCCCCACCCGGGAACTGGCCAACCAGGTGCACGAGGCGGTGGACACCTATGGCAGGCACATGCGGTTCCAGTTCGGCAGCGTCCTGGGCGGCATGGCCTACGGCCCCCAGTTCCAGATCCTCGACCAGCCGCTGGACATTCTGGTGGCCACCCCGGGGCGCCTGCTCGACCACGTGCGCCAGCGCACCGCCGACCTCCGGGGCGTGGAGATCCTCATCCTCGACGAGGCCGACCGCATGTTCGACATGGGGTTCATCGACGACGTCAAGGCCATCGCCCGGGAGACCCCCAAGGACCGGCAGTCGCTCCTGTTCTCGGCCACCCTCGACAGCTCCATCACCGGGCTGGCCGCCGACATCCTCAAGGATCCGGTGATCGTCGAGGTCGCCCCCATCCACGAGAAGCACGAGCTCATCGAGGAGTACATGCATTTCGTGGACGACCGCACCCACAAGCGGCGGATCATCGAGCACGTGTTCAAGGACGCGGACGATGCCAACCGGGTCATCATCTTCACCGCCACCAAGCGGGAGGCCGACGCGCTGGCCCGGGATCTCAAGCAGGACGGCTACCGGGTGGTGGCCCTGCACGGGGATCTCCCCCAAGTCGCCCGCAACCGGGCCATGGAGAAGATCCGCAACGACCACGTCCAGTTCCTGGTGGCCACCGATGTCGCCGCCCGGGGCATCGACATCGACGACGTCTCCCACGTGGTGAACTTCGACCTTCCCCGCTATCCCGAGGACTATCTCCACCGCATCGGCCGCACCGGACGGGCCGGGGCCCGGGGCATCGCCCTCTCCCTGGTCAACCCCGACGACGTGCCCGTCCTCCACACCATCGAGAAGTTCCTCCGGCGGCGGCTCAAGGTGCTCGACGCGCCGGGCCTCGAGCCGAGCCTGGTCTCCCTGCGCTACCTCCAGAAGAAGCAGGCCGAACCCGACGCGGTGGCCGCCGCCCGCAGCGCCGCCGCCACCGCCGCCCGCCGCCGCGGCCGCTTCCGCTAGCGTTCATTCGCGGTTCGTAACCTCGCGGATCAGGACTGGCTCTGCCGCTTCACCGGCTCGCTGTGCAGCAGGGCGTGGGCCTCGCGCAGGGCCTCCGGAATCCGGTCCGCCACCGGGCTGGCCGCCACGCAGGCCCGCACCGCGTCCGCATCGACCTCGCCCGCCTTCATGCCCGGGAACCAGTGCCCCCCGTTGCCCAGCAGGTTGTAGCGCATCTTCCCGAAGGCGACCATATCGAGCCCCTTCGCGAACGTGTAGAGCCGGAGGATCTCCACGATATTGATCCCGTTGGGGCACCGCTCGTGATGGGGAATCCCCTCCCACCAGCCCTCGGCCCAGTCCCGGCCCAGCCGCTCCGTGATGCGGTCTTCCAGACGGCGGGCGATCTCCCCGGTGAGTCGCTCCCGGTCGTCCCAATGACGGAGGCCCTCCAGATGCTCGTCGTAGTCGGACGGCTTCGCCGCCCCCAGGCTCAGTGTGTGCACCTCGGGCCGGCTCAGACACCAGAGATCGTTGAATTGCATGGGCGTCAGCGGGTGGCACAGCTCGCGCAGGGAGTCCGGGGCCTCGTAGAGCTTCCCGCCCTTGTCGTTGGGGCTGATGATGAACACCCCCATGTCCCGCTGCGCGGCC
>PXDE01000031.1 GCA_003566475.1 PVC group bacterium
CCGCGACCCGGGCCGGTTCCGGGGGCCGCGCCGCCTCGGCCCGCGCCTGGGCCCGGACCACCAGCTCGTCCCGGCCGATCTCCATGGCCTGCTGGCGCAGGGCGATGGCCCCGGCCACGTCATCGGCGGCGGTGCGACGGCGGATCTCCTCCTGGACGACCTCCTGGAACCGGCCATGAAGTTCGGCGATCTGGGTGTAGAGGCGATCCTCCTGGCGACGGATATGGGCTTCGGCCTGGTCCTGGAGCCGGGCCAGCGGGGCGAAGTCGCTCCGCTCCGCGGGACTCAGGTCGCCGGTGCGGTCGAGCCGGGCCCGCTCATCCCGGATGGCCTGCACGCCGTCGAGATCCCCGGCCTCCCGGGCCGCGGCGAGCAGCCGCTCCAGGCCCTGCCGGTAGGGGCCGATGGCGTCGCCGGGCACGGCGGCCAGCCGCTCGGCCAGCGCGTCGCGATGGGTCCCGAAGACCTCGACGGGATCTGGCGGGTCGGACGAGGCCCGGCCCGGAGCCGGGGCAAGGCCGACGACGAGGCTTACGAGGACGAGGGGGCGCAAGGGCGTAGTCATCGCGGACAGCGTGCGTCCGATTAGGTTCCCGGTCAAGCCGGGCGCCTGGCCACGACGTCGAACCAGACCGCGTAAGGGTCGGCTCCGGAACGGGACAACGCGACCTGGGCTTCGACGAGGGCCGCCTCCGCCTCCTCGCGGGGGGCCCAGGCGTCGGCGGGAAGCTCCTCGGGAAGGGGGCCTGACGCGCCATCAGGGAAGGTCCAGTCGCCCTGGCGCCGGAAGGCGTCGAGTTCGGCCTCGAGCCGGGCCCAGCCTTCCAGCCGGTTGCGGAGACGGTCCGCGAGACGACGGGAGCCGAGACGCCTCCGCAGTTCGGCATGACGGGCCCGGCGTCGGGCGTACGGTTCGCCCAGCGGCACGAAGCACACCTGGTCGAGCACGACGAACTCCCGGTATCCCGCCGCCTCCAGCGCATCGAAGGTCTCCGGACCGTTGTGTTCGGCGGAGACCACGCCGGGCGGGCCGTGCCGGGGAAGATCCCGGACGCACAGGAGGTCATGACCCTCGATGTCGATCTTGATGAAATCGGCGGGCCCATGCTCGGCCAGGATGTCGCGGAACGGGCGGCAGGGGACGAGGATGGGGCGGGGGTCGGCATCCTCCCGGGAGGCGATCTCGCGGGAGAAGGAGTTCCAGGCCGGGCGGCGGGGGTGCAGCCAGAAGGTGGCGCTCCCCTCGCGCTCCGCGACGCCCGCGTGGACGAGGGTGAGCCGCCCTTCGGCCAGCGGCTCCGGGAACCGGGCCCGGGCGGCCTCGATGGAGGCGGGGTCGGCGTCGACCGCCACCACCCGGCAGCCCCGATGCAGGTAGTAGGCGGTGTCGCTCCCGTCGTGCAGTCCAACGTCGACCACCGTGCGCATGCGGCGGCGGGGTCAGAGATGGAGGAGCAGGCGGGCCGGATCCTCGAGCAGGTCCCGGACGGCGACCAGAAACTGCACCGCGTCGCGGCCGTCCACGATGCGGTGGTCGTAGGACAGGGCCAGGTACATCATAGGCCGGATCACCACCTCCCCGTTCTCCGCCACCGGCCGCTCGGTGATGCTGTGCATGCCCAGGATCGCGCTCTGGGGCGGATTGAGGATGGGGGTGGACAGCATGGAGCCGAACACGCCGCCGTTGGTGATGGTGAAGGTCCCGCCCTGGAGGTCGTCCAGGCTCAGGGTGGCCGCCCGGGCCCGCTGGGCGAAGTCGCCGATCTGCTTCTCGATCTCGGCGAAGGTCAGGCGCCCGGCGTCGCGGAGCACGGGCACCACCAGGCCCCGGGGCGAACTCACCGCGATCCCGACGTCGAAATAGCCGTGGTACACGATGTCGGTTCCGTCCAGATAGGCGTTGACGGCGGGGAACTTCTTGAGCGCCTCCACGCTGGCCTTCACGAAGAACGACATGAAGCCGAGCTTCACCCCGTGCTCCTTCTCGAAGGCCTCCTTGTGGCGCGACCGGAGGTCCATGACCCGCCGCAGGTTCACCTCGTTGAAGGTGGTGAGCATGGCCGTCTGCTGCTTGGCCGCGAGCAGGCGTTCGGCGATGCGGGCCCGGATGCGGGTCATGGGCACGCGTTCCTCGCTCCGTCCGGGGGCCCCGCCGGGACGGGGACGGGGCTTGGGCGCGACGGCCGGGGCCGCCGCGTCGGACCGGGCGGGAGCGGACGTCCCGGCGTCGGTTTCCGGAAGTTCGCCGGCCTTCAGCACATCGGCCTTGGTGATCCGGCCGCCGCGGCCGGTGCCCTGGAGGTCGGCGGGGTCCACGCCCTTCTCCTTAGCGAGCTTGCGGGCGGCCGGACTCAGCACGGCCCCGTCACCCTCCGCACGGTTCGACGTGTCGCCATCGCCGGCCTTCCGAGATTCGACCCGGGCCGGGGCCTCCGGCGCGGGCTCGGATTCCGGGTCCTTGCCCTTCCTTGATTGCGGTTCCTTGTCCTGCTTCTCATCCGGTTTCTCTTCTTCCGGCTCCTTCTTCCGGTCGTCCGCTTCGGGCTCCGTCCTCCCGGCGTCCTTGTCTCCGGCCTCCGCCGCCGGCTCGGCCTCCGTGTCGATCACGGCCAGCACGTCGCCGGGCTTCACGGTGGCGCCCGCCTCGGCGCGGACCTCGGCCAGCACCCCGGCCTCCGGCGCGTTCACGTCGAGCACGATCTTGTCGGTCTCGATCTCGGCGATGCGGGCGTCGCGCTCCACCCGCTGGCCGGGCTTCGCATGCCAGGCCGAGAGCGTGCCGTCGGCCACGGATTCGGGGAACTGCTTGACGGTGACCTCGATCTTCATGCCGGGGGGGCTCCTGGGGAGGGTTCGGGAAGGGGTTCGGCGGCGGGCGGGATGACGTCGACGTGCTGGGTGGCGGTGGGGCCGAACCGGAGCACGGTCTCCACCACCCGCTGCTGCTGGCGCAGGTGCTTCTGGAGGTCGCCCACCGCCGGGGAGGCGCTGGCCGGGCGGCCGGCGTAGCGCAGGGTCTGTCCGGGCCGGAGGCAGCGCGGCAGGTGGTGGCTCAGGAAGGGCCAGGCCCCCATGTTGCGCGACTCCTCCTGGGTCCACACCACCTCCCGGGCGTTGGGATAGCGGGCCAGCAGGTCGGCGATCCACCGCTCCGGGAAGGGGTAGAGCTGCTCGATCCGGAGGATGGCCACGCGGGTCTCGTCCTTCTCCCGCCGGGCCTCCAGGATGTCGTAGTAGACCTTGCCCGCGCAGATCAGCACCCGGTCCACCTGGGCCGGGTCGATGGGGTCCGCCTCGTCGATCACGAGCTGGAACTCGGGGGCGGCCAGGTCGTCGAGGTCGGAGAACGAGGTCTTCCGCCGGAGCATGCTCTTGGGGCTCATGATGACCAGCGGCTTGCGGTAGGGCCGGACCAGCTCCCGCCGCAGAAGGTGGAACATCTGGGCCGGGGTCGAGGGCACCGCCACCTGCATGTTCTCCTGGGCGCACAGCTCGAGGAACCGCTCCAGCCGGGCCGAGGAGTGCTCGGGGCCCTGGCCCTCCCAGCCGTGGGGCAGCATCAGGACCAGCCCGGACAGCCGCCGCCACTTCTGCTCCGAGGAGCTGATGAACTGGTCGATCACCACCTGGGCGTTGTTGACGAAGTCGCCGAACTGGGCCTCCCACACGATGAGCGTGTCCGGCACCGTCGCGCTGTATCCGTACTCGAAGGCCACCACCGCCTCCTCGGAGAGGATGGAGTCGATGATGGTGAACCGCCCCTGCTTCTGCCCGAGATGGTGCAGGGGGATGTAGCCCGAGCCATCGCGCTGGTTGTGGAGCACGGCATGGCGGTGGAAGAACGTGCCCCGGCCGGTGTCCTGCCCGGACACCCGCACATGGTACCCCTCGTCGAGCAGGGTCGCATAGGCCATGGTCTCGGCCGCCCCCCAGTCCAGCGGAAGCCCCCCCGCCAGCATCTTCCGGCGGTCCTCCATGACCTTGGCCACCCGGGGATGCAGCTCCAGATCGTCGGGGATCCGGGTGATCCGGTCCCCGATCCGCTTCAGCCGCTCCGCCGGCAGCCCGGTCTCCGCCGGCTCGTCCCACCGGCGTTCGAGGAAGGGGGACCAGTCGGACACGTAGCGGTAGAGGTATTTCTGGTCCGGCCAGGCGTTGGAGATGAGGGACTCCCCGTGCTCGAGGTGGTCCCGGTAGGTCTCCTGCATCCGGGCCAGTTCCTCGGCCGACACCCTGCCTTCCTCGGCCAGCGTCCGCCCGTACACCTCCACCGGGGTGGGGTGGCTGCGGATCTTCCGGTACATCATGGGCTGGGTGGCCGCCGGCTCGTCGGCCTCGTTGTGCCCGTGCCGCCGGTAGCACACCAGGTCCAGGACCACGTCCTTGTGGAACTTCATCCGGAAGTCCATGGCCAGCCGGGTGGCGAAGATCACCGCCTCCGGATCGTCCCCGTTGACATGGATGATGGGCGACGCGGTGACCTTGCCGATGTCCGTGCAGTAGGGGGTGGACCGGGTGTCCAGGGGATGGCTGGTGGTGAAGCCGATCTGGTTGTTGACCACCACGTGGATGGTGCCTCCGGTGGAATAGCCCCGGGTGTAGGCGAGCTGCAGGGTCTCGTAGACCACGCCCTGCCCGGCGAACGCCGCGTCGCCGTGGATGATCACCCCCATCACCTGGTCGTGCCGGGTCTCGCTGCGGCGGTCCTGGCGGGCCCGCACCGACCCCAGCACCACCGGCCCGATGATCTCCAGGTGCGACGGATTGAAGGCCAGGGCCAGGTGCAGGGGCCCGCCTCCGGTCAGCAGGTCCACCGCGAACCCCTGGTGGTACTTCACGTCGCCCATGTAGAGCTCGCTGAGTTCCGTCTTGTGCTCGAACTCCTGAAAGAGGTCGCTGGGCCGCTTGCCCATGAGGTTGATGAGCACGTTGAGCCGTCCCCGGTGGGCCATGCCCAGGGCGATCTCCTCGATGCCGTGGCGGCCGGAGCTTTCGACCAGCTCGTGGAGGGCCACCAGCAGGCACTCGCCGCCCTCCAGCCCGAACCGCTTCTGGCCCGAGAACCGGGTGTGCAGATACTTCTCCAGGCCCTCCGCGCCGACCAGGATCTCCAGCGCCCGGCGCTTCTCCGCGTCCGACAGGTCGGCCCGGCTGCACGTCCCCTCCAGCCGCTCGTGGAGCCAGGTCTCCTGCTCCACGTTATTGATGTGCATGTGCTCGACCGCGACGCGGCCGGAATAGGTGGCCTTAAGCCGGGCCTCGATCTCCCGGAGCGGGGCCTGGTCCAGCCCGACCAGAGTGCCCGCGTCGAACACGGTCTCCAGATCCGAGGCGTCGAGTCCGTGGAAGGAGAGGTCCAGGTTGGGCACCACCCGGGGCGGCCGAAGCCGGATGGGGTCGAGGTCGGCCGCCAGGTGGCCCGTCAGCCGGTAGCTGCGGATGAGCCGGAGCACCCCCCGCTGCTTGTGGTAGGGGACGCTGTCGGGAAGGGCCGCCGTTCCGATGCCCCCCAGAAGGTGCTCGCGGCGGGCGCTCTCCGCGAAGGCCCGGCGGACCTCCTGGTGGGTCCGCTCGCCATCGCCGCCGCGGATGCGGCCGAAGGCGGTCCGCCACCCCTCGGGCACCTGCGAGGGATTGCGGAGATAGTCCTCGTACAGCGCCTCCAGGAAATCGATGCTGCTGAGATTGTCGAGGCCGGAAAAGGACGAGTCGATCATAGGGTTCCCGTGCGACGGGCGGGAGCGGAACGATTCCCCCCCCCTCCGTGACGCTGTTCCGCGACCATTCCCGAATCCCGACCGATTTTCAAGCCCGGCCCCGACCCGTCGAGAATGGAGGCTTGCTTAGGCGCGTTTCTTCGCGACTTCGCGGAAGCGGGGACGATTTCGGTCAGCGTTCAGTACGGTAAATGGTTTGTGCCCGTCGCGGACCATGTGGCGTTCTTCGCCGACGGGGTCCAACTGGCGGTGGTGCCACGCCCGATCCCCGGACCAGGGACCTCCTTTGCCATTCAGATTGACGAGACTTCCTGGTCCTATTGGGAGAATGGGGTTGAAGTCCAGTCGTTTCCCTCGACCTTTCTCGACCGAGCGACCGAGTATCAGATTCTCATCGGGGGCTACGATGGTTCGACCGTGGCCCAGGAGATGGTCTTTGGCCCCATCCGTCTCACGGACAGCGGATCGTCCGCCGTGCCCGAACCTGGCACCCTGATCGTGGCTTCGCTCTGGGGAGGCGTCCTATGGTACCGTCGCCAGCGCAAGGGCCGGCGCCATCCTGGAATCATCGCGCCTAGAGCCTGATTGCGGGCTCGTCCGCGGTCTCGCCCCGGTGCTAGGCTCGTTGGCCAATTCCAGTCAACCGGAGCCATTCCATGTCCCTACCTCAGCCGACCGTCCTTGGACTCAAGCCCTCCTTCGGGTTCGGAGACCGACTGGGCCTGGCCACGCCCGGCCACCTCGACGCCGCCCGCCAGGGCCATCTCGCCCCCATCTTCGCCCAGCAGTCCATCCGCGAGATGTCCCGGACGGAGCGGACGCCGGACGAGGTGATGACGGCCGCCCAGGCCGCTCTCCGCGACGAGGGCTTCGCCGAGCCGTGGGGCGCCGACGCCGACCACCTCAAGACCCGCGAGGACGTGGTTCGGATGACCGAGGCCGGCTTCACCTTCTTCACCATCGACCCCTCCGCCCAGGTCGAGAACCAGGCCGACCGGCTGTCCGGCCCGGCGCTGGCCGAAGCCGCCCAGACCGCCGTCGGCGAGCACGCCTTCGCGTCGCTGGACGAGGCCTGCGACCTCTATCTCGACCAGGCCTTCGACCTCGCCGACGACCTCAGTCTCGAGTTCACCGAGGAGGCCCTGCTCCGCGCGGTGGTGAAGTACGGCCGCGCCGTGGCCTACTCCGCGCAGATGGGTCAGTGGATCGCCGAGGCCAACGGCGACCGGCCCCACGAGATCGAGGTCTCGGTGGACGAGACCGACAGCCCCACCTCCGTGCTCGAACACCTGTTCGTCGGCCTCGAGCTCCGGCGGCGCGGCGTGCCCGTGGTCAGCCTCGCCCCCCGGTTCATCGGGGAGTTCGAGAAGGGCATCGACTACAAGGGCGATCTCGCCGCCTTCGAGGCCGAGCTGAAACGCCATGTCGCGGTGGCCCGCCACTGCGGTCCCTACAAGATCAGCGTGCACAGCGGCTCCGACAAGTTCGCCATCTACCCGGCCATCGGCCGGGTGTGCGGCGACCTGCTCCACGTCAAGACCGCCGGCACCAGCTACCTCGAGGCCCTGCGCGTGCTCGCCCGCAAGGCGCCCGCCCGCTTCCGCGAGGTGGTGGCGTTCTGCCGGGGCCGCTACGGCACCGACCGCGCCACCTACCACGTGTCCGGCCGGGTCGAGGATCTCCGCGACCCCGCGTCGCTGAGCCCGTCCGAATGCGAGGCCGAGTATCTCGACGATCCCGGCGGGCGGCAGGTCATGCACGTCACCTTCGGCTCCGTGCTCACCCAGGGCCGGAGCCCCGACGGCCGACCCTTCAAGGACGCCCTCCTCGACACCCTCCGCGCCGACCCCGCCCTCCATCGCGAGATCATCGCCGCCCACCTGGGCAAACACGTGCGGCTGCTCTGCGGGGGGTAGCGTCCGGATTTCACGTCTGCCTTCATCGGACCGTCCATGAAGCATCCTGCCCTTCGCCTCTATCGGCTGGCTGTCCAGCGATTCGAGGATGCGGTCCTGCTGATCCGAGGCGAGCGGAGAGTGGGGGGGATCTACCTTGGAGGCTATGCGGTAGAATGCGCGTTGAAGGCACTGATTCTCGCTCAACTCCCCGCTACGGCCGAATCTTCGGCCATGGCGACATGGAGGGGCGCGGTCGCCCACAACCTGGAGTGGCTTCGGGAGCAGTACATCAAGGCCGGTGGCGCACCCTTCCCTCCGGAAGTGGTCCGGACCTTTGCCAAGGTGACGGCTACGTGGTCGGTGGACCTTCGCTACTATCCTGGTCAGATCAGCGCCGGAGATACCCGTTTGTTCATGGAGGCGGTCCAGTGTATACTGCTGTGGTCGAAAGGGAGGCTAGGCTAAGGATGAACGAAGACAACGTTCAGAGGCATGGAGACAAGGCGCTGGCGAGCATTCGCACGGCGCTGGAACGGTTTGGGGCGGACCATCCCGGTGCGGAAGTCCATGCCTATCGCTACAATAGCGTTTCGGTCCGGATCCGGATCCTCTACCATGGGTTCCGGGGCCTATCCGCTGAGCAGCGCGAGAACATGGTATGGCCCTACTTGCACGCGCTGGATTTGGAGACACAGAACGATATCTCGATGCTGCTGCTCATGACGGAGGAGGAGCTACAGGATCCCCTGGCCTTTGCGAGCCGCGAGTTTGACCATCCTTCACCTTCCATGCTTTAGGGTTGTCTGCAGGCATGGGACACAACGGCCTCCCAGGTGCGGGGCAATGATTGGATGGTCCTAAGGCCTGAAGCCGCTGGTCTGGCGAGGTTGTTTGGGTCAGGGGCCATCGACCGCCTCGGTCGGGCCACGGTGGCGGTGGTCGGCCTCGGCGGGGTGGGGAGTTGGACGGCCGAGATCCTCGCCCGGTCCGGCGTGGGCGGGCTGGTCCTCATCGACGGCGACGAGGTCTGCCGCAGCAACATCCACCGCCAGATCCACGCCCTCCCGGCCACCGTGGGCCGCCCCAAGGCGGGGGTCATGGCCGACCGGGTGCTGTCCATCGCCCCGGGCATCCGGGCCGAGGTCCGGACGGTCTTCGTGCGTCCCGCCAACCAGGAAACGGTGATTCCTTCGGATGCCGATGTCGTGGTCGATGCCACCGACCGGGTAACCTCCAAATGCGCCCTGCTGGCCTGGCTGCGGGCCGAGGGGAGGGCGGTCATCACCTGCGGCGGGGCCGGGGGTCGACTCGACGCCACCGCCGTCCGGACGGGAGACCTGGCCGCCACCTCGGGCGACCGCCTCCTGGCCAAGGTCCGCAAACAGCTCCGGCAGCGCCACGGGTTTCCCCGGAAGCCGGAAACCCCGTTCGGAATCCCATGCGTGCACTCGGTGGAGCTTGCGCTGGAGGCCCCGGACGCCGAGTCGCCCCCGGCCGGCCCCGCCTGCGACACCGGCTATGGCTCCGCCGGCTGGGTCACCGCCGCCTTCGGCCTCGCCGCCGCCGGCTGGGCCGTGCGGCGGCTGGTGGAGGGGGGAATTAGGGATTAGGGATTTGGGATTGGGGATTGGGGATTGGGGATTAGGGATGGGGGCGGGCGCCACGGCGGGGCTTCGTGGTTTCGGCCGGCCGGATTTCGCCATTGCCTGCGGACACCGGGTCTGGTAGGAGTATCCGGTTTGATTCGCGGGCCTCCGGATTCCGGGGGCCGCAGCCGGGAGGAGCCCCATCATGAAAGCCGACATTCATCCCCAGTACGTGGACGCGGTCATCATCTGCGCGTGCGGGAACCGGGTGAAGACCCGTTCCACGCGCAAGGAGATGCACATCAACACGTGCTCGGCCTGCCATCCGTTCTACACCGGCAAGGCCACGTTCCTCGACACCGAGGGCCGGGTGGAGCGTTTCCAGAAGCGCTACCAGAAGTTCGCGAAGAAGTCGTAGCCAGGCTCGGACCGGTCAGGCCCGGACGGCGGAGGCCCCGCCGCCGGGCCTGCCTGTTTCCCGGAGGGGCCGGTCATGATCTCCCAGACCTACCTCGATCAGGTGCGGGCCCGCCGCCGGGCCCTCGAGGACGAGCTGTCGGCCATCGCCGGATCCGACCCCGCCGCCTACCGCCGGCTGGTGGGCGAGCACAAGCACCTCCAGTTCCGCGAGGATCAGGCCGCCCTGTATCTCGACCTCGTCCGGCAGGCCGGGCAGGCCCGGGAGCTGGCGGATTCGGCGAAGGATCCCGACCTCCGCGAGCTGGCGCAGGCCGAGCTGTCCGATCTGGAGGCCCGGATCCCGGAGGCCGAGAAGAAGCTGCTGGTCTCCCTGCTCCCCCCCTCGCCGGACGACGACCGGAACGTGATCCTGGAGATCCGGGCGGGCACCGGCGGCGAGGAGGCCGCCCTGTTCGCGGGCGACCTGTTCCGCATGTACAAGCGCTATGCGGAAGTCCAGGGCTGGACCTGCCAGGTGCTCGACGCCAGCCCTACCGACCGGGGGGGCTATAAGGATATTGTGGCCTCGGTCGAAGGGGAACGGGTCTACGCCCGGCTGCGGTTCGAGAGCGGCGGCCACCGGGTGCAGCGGGTGCCGGTCACCGAGGCCAGCGGGCGAATCCACACCTCGGCGGCCACGGTGGCCGTGCTCCCGGAAGCCGACGAGATGGACGAGATCGAGATCCGGGCCGACGACCTCCGGGTCGACACCTACCGTTCCAGCGGAGCGGGGGGGCAGCACGTCAACAAGACCGATTCGGCCGTGCGGATCACCCACCTGCCCACCGGGCTGGTGGTGCAGAGCCAGCAGGAGAGATCGCAGATCAAGAACCGGGCCCAGTGCATGACCATGCTCAAGGCCCGGCTGCTCGACCTCCAGCGC